>WTGT01000036.1 GCA_011523445.1 Paracoccaceae bacterium | reverse complement strand
GGTTATTTTTTTACCTGCAATTAATTTGGTGCCAAGGGAAAATGATTTTTATTTGATAATTTTTTTCAAATGAACGCTTGGAATGATTGGCAGGAACATGAGAACGAAATAATCGTAGAAGATTATTTGGAAATGTTAAGATTGGAATTGCAGGGTCAAAAGTACATTAAGGCAGAACGAAACCGTATATTACAGGAAAGATTGGACCGATCAGAGGGATCAATCGAATTCAAGCATCAAAACATAAGTGCCGCCATGGATAGGCTTGGTTTGCCGATCATTCAAGGTTATAAGCCCAGGGGTAATTACCAGACACTGCTATTTGAAGTTCTAGACAGACAGTTGCAGAATGGTGATCTTTTGGAAGAAATTTCCAGACCGGGTGAATTTAAGAAACCAGAGACTGGTATCCGGTTTGATTCTCCTCCACCAATAAACCAAAATCCCGGACAGATTAAACCAAAAATTCAGCGTATAGCCAGGAAATTTGATCCTGCTAAACGCGATGCACAAAACAGAGAATTAGGTGAAGCGGGAGAAAAATATGTTTATCTTGCTGAAAAATACAGGTTATCTCAGGACGGTAAAGACCAACTCGCTGATAGAGTAAGGTGGGTATCAAAGGAAGATGGAGATGGGGCGGGTTACGACATTCTGTCTTTTACATTGGAAGGTGAAGAAAGATGGCTTGAGGTAAAAACGACAATTGGTTCTATACGTGCAGGTTTTTGGATCACCCAAAATGAACTTGCTGTTTCTAATGAAAATCCGGATATCTACCGATTGGTTCGCCTTTTTGATTTCAGACGCAAGCCAGGTGCATTTAAACTAAAGCCACCCTTGAGAGACCATGTAAATCTTCATCCAACTCAATATTATGCAAGTTTTTAATTTGCCTGATACCCCTTTTTTCAGCGGCATTTCAATCCTTTCCAGAATTCATTACGTGAGTTGGAAAACAACTTAAGAACAGGGTAAATATAAATTGTTATCAATATCAGGCATTGAACAATCCGGATTCTTTTTCTGCCCCAGCGCTAAGGACGGTTTCCTTATATTTTAATATCTGGTCATATAGCTCCAGTTCTCCTTGGCCGAAAAGGATAGAGGGTGGAGCGACATTTATCCAGTTCTTACATGAATCCGTTCCACGAACTAACATGGCATAATCCGAACCCGGTGCATCACGGACAAGGTCAGGTGTTACATATCGAATAACGATTGCAATTCTTCGATCATCGGAATGGTTTGGGCCTGATGCATGAAACATCCTACCATGGTGAATGGACATCTCACCTGGGCGTAAAATATCAAGAACGGCATCATTCTCATCGACATCTACAGCAATTTCCTGTCCACGAGACAACAGATTGTCCTCGTCGAAAGTATCTTTATGGGGAACCAGTTGCTGTTTGTGGGAACCTGGAACGAACCTCATGCAACCGGAAGCTTCGGTAACATCCGATATGGCGAGCCAGGCAGAAGCCTGAAGGTCTGATCCACCCATTCCCCAATAGGTCAGATCCTGATGCCAGGTAACAATTTTTTCCGATTGTGGTTCCTTGATGAACAGCTCACAGGACCAGACCATAAGATTGGGGCCAAGAATACTCTCCATTGCATCAAGAATTGTCTTGGTTTGTGCCACCTTGGCAAGCAAGGGAATGACCAATTCACCATTAACCCTGAAATAGTGGGTCAAATCATGCGGCAACTGTCCATTTGAATAATCTCTTTCGAGGGCCTCTATTTCATCACGAAGCGCTTTTGCATCCTCAATGGAGAATGCAACTATCGGTTTGATGAAACCATCCTCATGATAGGTTTCAATTTCCTCATTTGTTAACGAACCTGTCATCCTTATTTCTAATCCAGAAAGAGTAATTAATTACAATAACTTTCTGATTCTCACTTTAACTTTATATGTCAACCGCTTTTTTGACCATAGATCAAGTTCTCGATAGAAAATCTGCAAAAGTTGATAATCCAGTATATAATTCGAAATCCAATAACCCTCCCGATTTATTTAACTTTGTACAAATTCAAGGTCCAGTTTCTGGGCAGGACTAATCAATTCTTGTGGATAAAATGGTAAAATCAATCAATTTGTCCTTCAAGTAAATGAAACTAATCAGGTGAACAAATATTCCGAAATTTCAGGTCCATTTCCTTCTAGTTGGAAAATTAAATCGGTAGGTTTACAAGGAGTTCCCAAGATTGATTAGAGCCTCTATGCAAAAAGCAGTTGTCATGGATTCCGAGGCATGAACAAATTGACCGAAATTACCCCACTTTGATTTTTTGTCACCAAATGCGATCAATTCTGGCCAACTCCCGTCTTCATGCTGTGAATTCAAAATCTGCTTCGTGTAATGCAAAGGATCAATCGTATCCATTTGCCCTGCATAATGCAGGGTGGTTATGGCCTGTGCCGTTTGCAAGATGTTTCCAAAACCTTCGGATTGATCTTGAGTTGATAATACATTTTCAGTCAGGGGCGTACAAAGATGATCCAAAAGAGGTTTGGTTCGATTTACTGCCCTTCCTATTCCATAACAAATTGCTGAGCTGTCAGTATACCATTTGGAGGAATCTTCCAGTTTCCTGTCCTTCAGCAACGATTCCAGCCAATTTTGCACGGGTCTGGTTTCAGAACAGTCTCCAAGGAGAGAAATGATATTGGCATTGACAACCGGGTCTGCTTCAATACGGAAGGGCGAAACCACATCCGGTTCATCCGGATCCAGAACCCAGGTATTGTACAGCCCTTCTTCATTACGATAGGAAAGTATTTTGGAAAGGTTTTGTCCCAGAGCAATCCAAGGATGATCGCTCAGGATCATGGAACAGAGAGTGGTGCTGTCAAGATCAGGTGGCAGGTGACGATAATATCGCCACAAACCGGGAAACTCCATGGTTCCAAGGATATATTGTTTCGCAGCTGCACAAATTGACTTTGCCTTGGGGAAATCACAATTTTCCAAGGCTAATGTGCAATAGGCAGAAACAAAAGGCGGTCTTTCATAATGTCTGGGAGCATTTTCCATCCCGCCATGGTATCGAATGCAATGCCAGACACCATTTTCGCTTATTGTTGAGTCAAGAAAATCCAGACCCTGTTTGATTCTTACGTTAATTAGCTCCTTCAGAGAATTGCTTGATCTGGCCTTTATAGGGGGATGATTGATTTTTTCAGACAGCTGTGGTGCAGGGTCGTACATGGTTTTTTTGAGGTACTCCAACGATACCTTCCCGGTTTTGGCTGCTTCTCTTTCCTCTTTGGTAATACTGCTCTCGGGTGGCAAGATCAGGTGGGTAATATTTTTTGATTTTTCATGAATGAGTATTTCATGATCATCTGGCAGGTTTAATTGCAATTCCCGTTCAATTGTATTTTTTGGATTTGCAAGCAATTGCTTGCGAAATTCACCATCCCTCTCAGATCTGTTAATCAGGTCTTGTAAAGCTTTAATGTTCGTTTTGGCAGGGATGTTTTTCATATGAACAGGTTTGTCCTTGTCATTTGTCCATCGTGACAAGTCATGTATCCTGCCTGTCTATTAAATTCTTGAATACTCCCTCTACGTCACGCAATTCCTGAAAGGTTCCGGTCTGCACAATTTTTCCGGACTTGAGCACATAAATCCGATCTGCTTTCTCCAAAGTTGAAAGCCGGTGAGCAATAACAATTCTGGTCGAATCCATTATTGCCAAATTTTGCATTACCTCCGCTTGATTATTGTTATCAAGCCAATTGGTGGCTTCATCCAGAAGCAATATGCTTGGGTTTCCAAGCAGTGAACGAGCCAGGGTTATCCGTTGTCTCTCACCTCCTGAAAGGACGGAATCACTTGATCCAACAACCGTCATCAAACCCATAGGCATTGCCTTGATTTCATTTTCTATTTGCGCAGCCCTAACGGATTCCCATACCATCTTGGTTGTTGTTTCTTCCTGTTTAATGGCAATATTGTCCCAAATATCCTGGGTATTCAGCTGAATTGACTGAGGTACGGAACCAACCTTTTGGCGAAGTTGTTTCAGGTTTAGATGCCTCAAGTCATGACCATCATAGAGAACGGCACCGGCTGTGGGTTGATCTATCCCCAGAGCAAGTTTGAACAGGGTGCTTTTACCTGCTCCGGACTCTCCAACGATGGCTATGAATTCACCGGGCCGTGCATGAATCGTAACATCATCCAAAATTAATGGACCTTCAGGATCATAGCGAAATGATACACGATCAAAAAGGATTTCTCCGTTTAGATGTTCAACAGGTTCCTTGCCAATTGATCCCTCCGTTTCTGCATCAAGAACCGGATTCAACTGCTTCATGGCTTTAACCCCCGAAGCAAGGAAACTGATTGATTCACCAAAGCGGATGGTAACCGTCAGAAAAGTAAGGAAAAGCAAATACACAACAAGAAAGTCCCCTAAGGGGGTTGCAGAACTGTTGACAATTGCAACGGTGGCAAAAAGAGTTGCTCCAGCCAAAAATGGGAGTGCCACACCCAAGGCTTGTGAATGTCTTTCCAGCGAACCCAGTTTTACTTCTGCCCTTTTTTGATCCCGATAATCTTCTGCCCAGATTGCATAGGCTGAACCTTCAGCCCCTTCAATTCTAAACTTCACAATTCCTTTGATTATCTGAAACAATTTACTGGAGGTTTTTTGGGTCGCACGAATAACCTTACCACTGGAATCGATTTGCATTAAGCCCATGAGTACTGACAAAAGCAACGATATGATACAGAAAGTACTGGTAATCAGACCCAATGCGAAGTCAAGGTAGAGGATGAATCCAATCAATGGTAACATGAATACCATGGACAAAAGCGATTCAATAAATTGCAATTGTCCTCCGTTTCGTAGTTGTTGAAAGACAGTACCCGCAATGGCAATCTCACTGGATGGTTGAAGGTTTGTGGCACTACTTGGCAAACGCATTACCCGATCCCAGAAGGCTGCTTCCAATCGGGCAATGGCCCGGTCCTGTATATGTGTCAGTGATTTTTTTTGCAGGATAAACAACAAACTTCCGATCAACCCGAATGCGATGACTGCCAAACTCACGTAAAGAAGGGCGTTTTCATCACCATTTTCAAATACAATGCCTACTGAAAATCCAAGAGCCAGTGCAGGAATGATATTAAGCACTCCACCGGGTATCCCGGCAAGTACCAATCGAATAATATTACCTGATGAATGGTGTAAGGCCAATTGGGCCAGGTCTTTTGTTTGCAATTTATGGTCAGGCAATGGTGAATAAAACATTCTGGCTTCGGTTTGCAACAATGAAGCCTGGTGTTCATTCATACGGGTTTTTGTCTTGCCAACCGGATCAACCAACCAATACCGACCAAAAAACCTGGGTATCAGCACTACCGGTTGATTATCAGATTGACGAAAAGCCAGAAGTGCACAACCATCAGTTGTCCACCATTGATCCTCGTTTTTCAGTCGTACAACACGCGAACGGATAGCAGATCTATCCAAGATGGAAGAAATTGTGACCTGGTTTTTCGTTGGGTCAGTGCTGTTAGGAAAATGAAATTCGATTTTTTCATGTTGGCCGATAATTTTCATGGCCTCAATCAGGGCTGAACCGTCATCACTGAAATCCTTTTCGACAGGCAGGTCATAGATATTGTATAAACGTTCCCTGGATATTCTTTCTGCTGTATCCCGACTGGTCTTTCGCAATCGTTCGAGGTTGGCGTCATCTACCAGAGCCAATTTGCGGTTCAGGTGTTCCAGTGAAAAGGCAAGCAGGTGAAACCCTGCAAGTGCTTGTGACAGGAGACCTCGGTTAATCAATTCCTCTGTCGAATGGCACCTTAAGTGAATTTCCTGTAATGAGGTAAGCCAAGTTGTATTTGTCAGGGGTATTATGGGTGTTTGGAGGTCAACAAAAACGGAGGGCTCTGCCCCATCGATCACATCCATGAAC
>WTGT01000279.1 GCA_011523445.1 Paracoccaceae bacterium | reverse complement strand
GACATGTTGTGGTCGGCTCTGACTGCTAATGGTGGTCAACCATCAATACTAATTGGCGGTTTGACAATCGGTGGTGGTGGTTCCTGAGATTTATCTTCTTGGACAAAAAAATCATGACACTGAATTCAAAAATACGTACCTGTCTCTGGTTTCCGGGTAATGGTGAAGAAGCAGCAGAGTTTTATGTTTCCCTGATTCCGGGAAGTAAAATCACTTCAGCGTACAAATCTGATCCCGATCAACCTCCAATCGTCATTGAGTTCACTCTCGGCAACAATAAATTCATGATTATCAATGGTGGCAATGCGTTTGAACATTCTCCTGCAGTTTCGATTTCAGTTTCTACCGATGACCAGAAGGAAACCGACATGTTGTGGTCGGCTCTGACTGCTAATGGTGGCAAGGAAAGCAGGTGTGGCTGGTTGATAGATCGTTATGGAATATCATGGCAAATTGTACCCAAAAGACTGATTGAACTGCTCAACGATCAGGATCGTGAAGCAGCCGGCAGGGTTTTCAACAAAATGCTTGAAATGAACAGGATTGATATTGCAGCCATTGAAGAGGCTTTTCGATCGCAAAAGCCATAGGATTTACTGCCTATCCCTAATTACCTGCAGTTGTAAAGTATTCTACCGATAAAATTCATCAGAATTTGAGCCGCAAGAATCGCCGTGGACCCGGTTGGATCATAATCGGGAGCTACCTCAACTAGATCAACACCACGAACATTTCCTCTCTTGGTCAGGCCATCCAGAAACTCCAGTATTTCATAATACAGGAATCCACCATGACTTGGTGTACCCGTTCCTGGTGCAATTGAAGGATCAAATGCATCAATATCGATGGTAACATAGTAGTTGGCATTCTCGGGTATTCTGCTGAGAAGACCATCATTACCCATGGTCCGAGCCTGTCGGACAGAAATTATTTCCGAGCCCATTTGCAGGGCTTCCTCATACCCTTCCCTTGCAGTAGAGGAAACATTGCGGATGCCAATCTGGGTCAAGCCGGTAATATGTTTGTGTTCAACGGCTCTCCTCATGGGATTTCCATGCCCATATCTGACCCCATGCCTTTCATCTACAAAATCCAAATGTGCATCAATCTGGATCAAATGCATGGGGTCCTGATCGGAAAATGCACGGAGGCAAGGTATGTTTATCGAATGATCCCCACCTATTGTTACCGGTATTGCTCCTCTTGAAAGGGCATATCGTACAATTTTTTCTATGTTTTTATGACTTGAGATTGTATCGGTATGGATGATATCGGCATCTCCCAAATCCACGATCCTGACCTTTTGAGGGTCAAGGTATGTTATTTTATCCTCATGGTCATAGGCACCTGCATGTCCAAAGGAGAAAAGAGTGGAAGCTTCCCTGACGGACCGTGGGCCAAACCTTGTTCCCGCTCGCCACTGGGTCCCCATGTCAAAAGGCGCACCAATAATTGCCAGATCAAATTCATTATCGGCAATTTCCTTAAGGTATGGATATTTCCCAAAGGTACAAATGCCGACAAATGGCAGATTGAGTTCTCCCTTATCATAACCATGGCTTCCCATTATTGTCCTCTCCAAGCAAAATGAAATTTATTGTAATTTTTCAAAACGAGCCTTTATCACTTATCCACAATAAATTTCCGGAAAAAAATTTTTGTTAGTGCAATCCTAATTTGAATTCATAGATACTAACTGAATTACGGTGAATTTTCATGCCGGTATTTGGCAAAAACCAATCGGTTCAGAATAATTTTTTGGTAGGTACCTTAATAATGACCAAGTTAGAGACATCATGCCAGTAGTAGTGGTCGAATCCCCCGCTAAGGCCAGAACTATTGAAAAATACCTTGGTAAAGACTTTAAGGTTTTGGCATCTTATGGCCATGTCCGAGACTTCAAACCCAAGTATGAAGCCGTTGATCCCAAAAACAACTTCAAGGTAATATGGCAGGTTCCCACTAATGCCAGGAAGCATATCAATGCCATAATTTCAGCACTCGAAACTGACCCGAATCTGATTTTGGCAACCGACCCTGACAGGGAAGGTGAGGCCATAAGTTGGCATCTGGAGGAAATTCTCAAAACAAAGTTCAGGGATATCACAGCCGGTCACAAGAATCGTATTTCATTCACTTCCATTACCAAGGAAAGTGTACAGTCCGCACTGAAGGAACCCAGGCAGATCGATATGGACCTTGTTGATGCATACCTTGCCCGAAGAACCATGGATTTCCTGGTTGGATTCAATCTTTCACCCATTCTCTGGAAAAAACTACCTTGTGGGGCTTCCGCAGGCAGGGTACAATCCGTTTGTCTTAGGCTGGTATCGGATCTGGAGCAGAAGATTGAACAATTCGAAAGTAGGAATTACTGGACCATTTCAGCTGCCTTCAAGAATTCCAAGAAGCAGGAATTCAAGGCAAACCTTGTTGTATTTGATGGTAAAAGATTGGGTAAATTCGGTTTTGATAGTGCTGAAGCAGCATCAAATGCAGAACGATTGCTCAAGGAATTGAAACACTACGAAATTCGGTCCATCATCAGCAAGGACTCCGCTTTAAACCCTCCCCCGCCATTCACAACTGCAACCCTCCAGCAGGAAGCCAATCGAAAGTTGAGGTTGAAATCCTCTGAAACAATGCGGGTAGCCCAGAAACTTTATGAAGCGGGACATATAACCTATATGCGAACAGATGCCATCAATATGGCACCTGGAGCGGTAAAGGAATGCCGCAATGCGATCACAACATTATTTGGTACGAACTACCTTTCACCAAAACAAAGGGTTTACAAAAACAAGGCCAAAAACTCTCAAGAGGCCCATGAATGTATTCGACCAACCAGACTTTCCCAAAATGCCCAAAGTATAAATATTCAGGGTGCATCCCTCACCCAATTGGAAGCCAATCTTTATGATCTCATTTGGAAAAGAACCATAGCCACCCAAATGGCGTCGAGTCTTGTAAAAAATACCAAGGTCATGATCAAATCTGAAAATCCTGGCCTTGAATTGTCTGCATCCGGGAAAGTTCAACTTTTTGATGGATTTAAAAAGGTTTACAATGAAAGTCGGGGTGAAGCTGCTAAGGCCTCAGACAAGGATGAGAGCTTTGACAATCCTGATTTACCTGCCTTGTCAGAGGGAGAAGCAATAGATCTTGGGAAAACTAACGTTTCGGAAAATAGTACGCAACCTCCAGTCAGATTTTCCGAAGCTTCCTTGGTCAAGGCCATGGTGGATCATGGCATCGGCAGGCCTTCTACCTATTCCTCAACAATTGCAACCCTGATTGACAGGGGTTATGTGATTCCTGTTCCGAAATCGAACAAATTGCAACCTACTCCATCGGGTCGCGTGGTAGTTGCCTTTTTACAAACTTATTTTCCGAAGTACATGGAATATGGTTTTACTGCCGAAATGGAGGATTTGCTGGACGAGGTATCGGGAGGACGGGCAAACAAGGACCGATTTTTGTCAAATTTCTGGACCGATTTTGCACCAAAGGTAGACAATGTAAACAATCTGGATATCAAGGAAGTCATTGAGAACGTTGCAGAAGTTGTTGCGCCGCAGATTCTTGTCAATGGATCATCTTCAAAACACATCCTCACATGTCCCAATCCAAATTGCGATGATGGAAAACTTGAACTGAGAGTTTTCAAGAATACCGATCCCTACTTTTCGTGTTCCAAATGCAAATACAATCAGCCATTCCTGTACGGCAAGGGAGGGTTTATACCGCATTCCGAAATCATGGGTAAAGATCCCGAAACAGGCAAAAACATCATTCTGAAATCGGGAAGGTTTGGCAAATTTTTTGAAATCCATGAAGAGTCAGGTTCAAAGTCGAAACCTAAAAGAGCCAGTATTCCTGAATCCTTCAAGGAAGGTGATTATAACCTAGATCTTGCCCTGAAACTGTTTTCACTACCTAGGTTGGTTGGATCACATCCAGAAACGGGTACGGAAATAATCGCTGGTATCGGACCCTTGGGCCCTTATCTTAAGCATGATGGCAAATATAAAAACCTTGAGAAGGAAAGTCCCAATGAGGTATTCGAAATTGGGATTAACCGAGCCGTAAGTCTCCTGAATGAAACGACCGGTTCTGGGCACGGGAATTTGGGAGTTCACCCAGAGGGAGGAAATATTAGTTTACTTAAGGGAAGGTACGGGCCTTATCTTAAATGGAACAATATTAACGCCTCACTACCCAAATCTTTGAAACCAGATTCACTTACACTAGAGGATGCCGTTAACATCGTAAACAGCAAGGTAAATCGATCAAAAGTTACTAATCTTGGAGAACATCCACAAAAAAAAGGTCCGATTCAATTACGTGCAGGTCGATATGGACCATATGTTTCATGGAATAAAATCAACGCAACTATACCAAAGGATATTTCGCCCAAGAATGTCAATCTGGAACTAGCTGTACAATTGATCAACAAGAAAATAAAGGGATTGCCATGATCGGAGCACTAAACCATATCGCAATCGCTGTCCCGGACCTCGCAAAAGCCACGAGGCTATATAAGGAGGTGTTGGGTGGTAAGGTTTCCGAACCAGATGCTTTTCCCGAGCATGGAGTCACGGTTGTTTTCGTTGAATTGCCGAACACCAAAATTGAATTTTTGGAACCTCTGGGCGAAAACAGCCCAATAGCTGCCTTTCTGGAGAAAAACCCTTCCGGAGGAATTCATCATTTTTGTCTGGAAGTTGATGATGTCAATGCCTCCATGAAAAAGGTCAAAGAGGAAGGATTAAGAGTACTTGGGCCTCCCAAGATTGGGGCTCATGGCAAGCCGGTTATATTTCTTCATCCCAAAGACTGCCTCGGTACGCTGGTAGAGTTTGAAGAAGGATAGATAACATGTCCATCGCCGGAGCCGTTGTTCTGTATGCAGTTTTATGGGTTTTGTGTTTTTTCTTTTTTCTACCCAGACAGATAAAAACCCAAAAGGAATCAGGCAAAATTGAATTGGGAACTCCCCATTCCGCACCGACAAACACCCGGCTCAAGTCCAAGGCACTTTGGACAACCCTTGTTACAACCCTCGTGTGGCTAATAATTTGTATCGTGCTTATCTACGGCGATTTGCAAATTGAGGATATCGACTTTTTCGGTCGATGGGGTGATGGTAGTTATGGCTAGGATTAACCACTTTACCAGTATAAATCTTCAGAATAATCATCCGCCAAAAAACCTGCCTGATCAGGTAAGATGACACAAACACAGGAAATCAGAGATGCAGCAAGTGTCATCTTGCTTCGCCATAGACAAGAGTCACCCGAAATCCTGATGGGCAAGAGGGGTGGAAATGCCGTATTCATGCCCAATAAATACGTCTTTCCAGGAGGTTCACTTGAACCGTGTGATTTTGAATTACCCTTCAATTCAAACCATCAAATTTGGAATTATGAAAAACTTTCCATTCAATCTGACAGGGAATTGGGGAAACCACTGGTAAACTGTGCACTCCGTGAACTGGAAGAAGAAACCGGTATCCGGATCAAGGGCAATGATTTGCAAAATTATAACATGGGGTTTATTCTGAGGGCTATTACGCCACCGGGAATGACAAGGAGATTTGATACGAGGTTTTTTCTTTGCAGGATAAACGAAAAGATCGAGTCCAGCCAGATGAACTATTTTGGTAATGCATCGGGTGAACTTTCAGAACTTCACTGGTTTGATCTTGAGGAAGCATTGGATCTGGATTTAGCCGCCATCACCCGAAACGTGATACTCTTCGTAAGTGGAATTTTTGATCAAAGCATGGAGTTGAAACGATTACCATTCTATCGTGAAGGAACCTTTGAGGAATTAACTTTTATATAAGATTGAGTCTAAGCTGGGAAAATTCTGTTAGCCCAACACATAGCAGTACACAATAGTAACCCCTCAATTGGTAAAGCAAAAAGAGAATACTGTTGTTTTTATTCAGCCGAGAAGTTG
>WTGT01000015.1 GCA_011523445.1 Paracoccaceae bacterium | reverse complement strand
AATATTGACCTTTTGAGCACAAGGGAATTGATTGACCAGGTTTTCAGCCTGGGTACGATAGGAGAAATTGAAAGTGCTCTTTTGGAATTGGGTACCGAGTGGAGCAAAGACGCATTAAAAAAGATTTACAGGAATTCTCCACTTGCATTGGCGTGTGCCTTGCAATTGATAAGGGATCAGAGACATTCCAAATCTATTGAAGAAGCTCTGGATATGGAATTCAGATTCACTTTCCGATCAGCTAGGTACAGTGATTTTATAGAGGGGATAAGGGCACAGGTCATTGACAAGGATTTCAAGCCTGGCTGGAAGCATTCTTCCTTGCGAGAGGTTGCTGGAAGCGAGGTGGATTTCATGCTTGGACCATTGGGGAATCAATCACTAAAGTGGAAGGAAGTACAGTGAAAATCGGTTTTATTGGCTTGGGAAACATGGGATACCCCATGGTGGAAAATCTCATCAAGACGGGTAAGGAAGTCCATGCGTTTGATGTAACGGAAAATTACCCGGATGGAGCAATCTCATGCTCTTCAGCAGATGAAGTTTCCAAAGGAAAGGATATTGTCATTACGATGCTTCCTAGTGGAGCTATTTTAAGTGAGGTGGCAAATGAAATAATTCCGGTTATGGATGAAGGTTCCCTGTTTGCCGATTGTTCAACCATTGAAGTCGATACAGCTATCCAGGTCTCAAAAATGGCTAAGGAAAACGGATTGGATTTTATTGATGCACCGGTATCGGGTGGAAGCCTTGGGGCTAAGGCCGGTACTCTGACATTCATGGTTGGGGGTGAGGAAACCGCATTTGTCAGGATCGAGCCATTGCTTGAAATAATGGGAGGAAAAATCATTCATTGTGGTCCTTCCGGTTCAGGACAGGCAGCAAAAATGTGTAACAACATGATTTTGGGTGCAACCATGATTGTTACCTGTGAAGCTTATGGCTTGGCCAAGAAGTTGAATCTTGATCATAAAGTCCTGTTCGAGGTGGTTTCGCAATCATCGGGATATAGCTGGACCAACAATGTGTATTGCCCTCTTCCGGGTATTGGACCTCAATCGCCTGCCGATAATGATTATAAACCCGGGTTTTCCGCTGCTCTGATGTTGAAGGATCTGCTTTTGTCCCAAAAAGCCTCTGAGGTGGTTGGTTTCAATACGGAAATGGGAGCCAAGGCAACTGATTACTACAGCAGGTTCTGCGATGAAGGCCACGGCGATAAGGATTTTTCCTCAGTAATCCTACCCATGCTTGAAAAATAGCGAGCTGAAACAACCAATCACCAAAGAGAAAGGTTTGACCTTATGAAATATTCAGATCTGCCGAAATGGTCTGGTGAAGCTGCAAAATGGGCCGAAGAGTATTTTTCAACTCTTGATGATCAGCCTGTCCGATCTCAGGTTGAGCCGGGAGATATCAAAGCTCTTTTACCTGAAAATCCACCAGAAAATCCCGAGGATATGGAGATCATATTCAGGGATTTCAAAGAAATCATACCTCCGGGCATAACCCATTGGCAGCATCCTAGGTTCTTTACCTACTTCGTATCCAATGCCTCACCTGCTTCAATCATTGCTGAACAGCTGGTCAATTACATGGCAACAAATTCCATGCTTTGGCAAACCTCCCCAGCAGCAACAGAGCTGGAAGAAAGAATGATTCAATGGTTTGGTCATGCTTTTGGGTTACAATCAGGATATTCCGGATTGATTCAGGATACTGCATCTTCGGCAACCTTGACTGCCGTATTGACCATGAGGGAAAAGGCCCTCAATTGGGAAGGTTTGGAGCGTGGTCTGCGGCACTCACCCCAATTGCGTATTTATGGCTCGAAAGAAAACCATTCATCAATTGAGAAGGCGGTGAAACTTTCGGGAATTGGATTTGACAATCTGAGATTTCCAAATAACCTGCCCAACCGGTCAATTGATCCCGAACACCTTCGCGACATGATTTTGGAAGATATTGATGCTGGATACAGACCCGCTGGACTTGTTCTTTGTGTGGGTGGTACGGCCACTGGTGCAATCGACAATCTTGTTGAACCCATTCAAATTGCCAGGGAATTTGATTTATATACCCATGTTGATGCAGCCTGGGCTGGTTCAGCAATGGTTTGTCCTGAATTCAGGTATCTCTGGAAAGGGGTCGAGGGAGCCGATTCAATTGTAATAAACCCCCACAAGTGGCTGGGGATGCAGTTGGAATGTTCTATCCAGTTTCTGGCCGATCCAATACTTCAATCGAAAACGGTTGGGTTGAGACCAGATTACCTCAGGACCAAGGGCGAAGACAGAATTTCTAACTTGAGTGAAATGGCAATTGTACTTGGTCGAAGATTCAGGGCCTTGAAAGTATGGTTTACATTAAGGGCTTATGGATTGAGCGGTTTGAGGGATTTGATCCGCAATCATGTCAAATGGACCAAGGAATTGGAAAAGAAATTCTGTTCGGATAATGAATTTGAGTTGGCCTTCAGTTCACCTCTGGCGTTATTTGGTTTTCGTTTCAAGCCTCGGGGAATGGATTCTGAATTGGTAACCAATAGACTTTTTGAACGTATTAATGATGATGGAAGGATTTATCTGACCCAGGCAAAAATTGATGGCAAAACCACCATTAGGTTTACCTGTGGTACCTATTCAACAACCAGAGATGATGTTTTAATGGCCTATGATGTTGTCAGGGAGTTGGGTGACCGGATAAAACTTGAAATGACCGATGGTTCTACCTCCCGGGATTAACCTGGATTGTAAAAGCAAACAGCAATCGGAGCGAAAATGGAAATAAAAGAAAAAATCACCCTTGTCACTGGTGGAGCTTCCGGCTTGGGCAAAGCTACCCTCATCTCACTTGCTGTAAAGGGAGCCAGAACCATTTTGGCTGATTTACCCTCGGAAAAGTCAAAAATGGTGGCTGAAGAAATCGGGGCCCTTTTTATTCCGATGGATGTTACATCAACTGAAGAAGTCGAGGACGGGTTGGAAGAAATCAAGCAAAAAGTCGGGAATATTGATATCTGTGTAAATTGTGCCGGTATTGCTCCCGCTGAGATGACCCTGGGAAAAACCGGCCCTCATGATTTTGATGTTTATAGCAAAACGATTGAGGTTAACCTTGCCGGAATGTTCAATGTGGTGCGGCTGACCTCGACCCAAATGGCTTCCAACAAACCAAATAACGATGGGGAACGTGGTGTCATTATCAATACCTCTTCGATTGCTTCTACCGATGGTCAAAGGGGACAGGTCGCCTATGCTTCATCCAAGGCAGGAGTGGCTGGTATGACACTTCCCTTGGCAAGGGATTTAGGCAGGTTCGGAATAAGGGTTGTCGCGATTTGTCCGGGTATTTTTGATACTCCAATGCTCAAGACAGTGAAGGAAGATGTAAGGGATCAACTTGCCGAGAGTGTCGTTTTCCCCAAGCGATTGGGGCAGCCGAAGGAATTCGCCCAACTTGTTAACTTCCTGATTGAATGTCCCTATATCAATGGAGAGAACATCCGACTGGATGGTGGCTTGCGAATGGTTTGACACAACTGCATTTTCACATCAATTGTGCTGAAGGACTTAAGGAATAGGCGAATATAGGATCATGAAGTTGAATACGGAACTTGCTCAAATCACTGAGGATATTACCAACCGAAGCAGTGAATTACGAAGTGCCTATCTGACCAAGATAGATGTTATGGTCAATAAAGAACCAAACAGGGCACACTTATCCTGTGGAAATCAGGCCCATGCCTATGCTGCTATGGGTTCAGAAAAACCTGTATTGGCCGAAGGTAGATCCCCCAACCTTGGCATAATCACCGCCTACAATGATATGCTATCTGCTCATCAGCCCTTTGCAGAATTCCCTGACCTGATTAAGCAGGCAGCCATAAAGGCTGGAGCAACGGCTCAGGTTGCAGGTGGCGTTCCAGCTATGTGTGATGGGGTAACACAAGGTCAGCCTGGAATGGAGTTGTCCCTTTTTTCACGCGATGTCATCGCCCTTTCAACGGCAGTGGCTCTATCCCACGACACCTTCGATGCAGTAGCCTATCTGGGAGTATGCGATAAGATTGTACCTGGTCTCGTTATGGCAGCGGCAACTTTTGGACATTTGCCGGGCATCTTTTTACCGGCCGGGCCCATGACGTCTGGTTTGTCCAATGAAGAGAAGGCAATTACCCGACAAAAATACTCCAAGGGTGAAATAACCAGGGAAGAGCTACTTAAATCGGAAATGCAGGCTTACCATGGTCCCGGAACCTGTACGTTCTACGGTACTGCCAATTCTAACCAGATGTTGATGGAATTCATGGGGTTGCATTTGCCCGGATCCTCATTTGTCAATCCTGGAACCCCCTTGAGGAAAGCCTTGACCGAAGAAGGTACGAAAAGGGTCTTGTCCCTGACATCACTCGGCAATGAATTTACCCCAGTTGGTCATATCCTCAATGAAAAGGCTTTTGTGAATGGTATTGTTGGCTTGATGGCAACCGGAGGTTCAACTAATCTGGTCATTCACATGATTGCAATGGCCAAGGCGGCAGGAATCATACTGACCATTGAGGATTTCGACAAGATTTCAGCAATCGTACCCCTTATGGCAAGGGTATATCCCAACGGTTTGGCTGATGTAAATCAGTTCCACGCCGCTGGGGGCTTAAGTTATATCATCGGCAATCTTCTCGAAGATGGTTTGCTCCATGATGATGTCCGAACCGTGAATGGTAACAATCTCAGCAGTTATACTTCTGAACCTATTCTGAAGGACGGTGAAATCATGTGGAAATCTGGATTGGACTCGTCACTCAATGAAAAAATCCTGACTTCATCTCGCAAACCCTTCAGCAAAACCGGAGGATTGAAATACCTCAAGGGTAACATCGGTGAAGGAATTATGAAAATTTCTGCCGTAGATCCAAAGCATCACCTGATAGAAGCACCAGCTATGGTCTTTACTGACCAGGAAGATGTCAAGAAAGCCTTCAAGGAAAATAAAATTGACAGCGATACGGTAATCGTGGTCAGAAAGCAGGGACCAAAATCCAATGGCATGCCCGAACTTCACTCACTTACCCCAATGCTATCCGTTCTGCTTGGACGCGGATTAAAAATTGCCTTGTTGACAGATGGCAGAATGTCTGGAGCTTCTGGTAAGGTACCATCTGTCATTCATACTTCTCCCGAAGTGCTGGATAATGGTCCCATAGGGAAAATTTTGGACGGGGATATAATTAGACTTGATGCATTATCTGGTTCCATGGATGTGCTCACCGATGGCTTTAGAGACAGGCCGGACATTGAATATTCCGCACCTGGAAATGAAGGTTTGGGGCGGGAATTGTTCAGGAGTTTTCGAGATAATGTAGGTTCGGCATCAACCGGTGCATCATCAATCGTTTAGGTTTCAATAATGTCATATACCCATTCCATCAGTACACGCATGATCAACCTTGTGGACAAAACAAGCATTATTCCGATAATCGAGATAGAGGATACAAGGCATGCGGTTCCACTGGCCGAAACCTTGATCAATGCTGGAATGTCAGTTATTGAAGTGGTATTGCGAACAGCCAATGCATTAGAGGCAATAAGAGAGATTGCCCAAAACACGACCTGTACTGTTGGCGCTGGTAGCCTCGCCTCGGTTGATGATGTGATCAAAGCCAGGGAAGCCGGAGCAAGCTTCGGGGTTTCTCCCGGGTCCACCCCAACTTTGGTGGATGCATGCATTGACCTTGATTTTCCTTACCTTCCAGGTGCGGTAACGGCATCGGAAATGATGAATTTGGCTGAAAAGGGCATTACGATGCTCAAGTTCTTTCCAGCCGAACCATCGGGAGGTATTCCCTATCTCAAATCCATAATGGGCCCTCTTCCCCACTTGAGATTTTGTCCAACGGGAGGTGTCAATGAATCAAATTTCATGGACTATCTCAGTTTGGACAATGTAGCCTGTGTGGGAGGCTCCTGGAT
>WTGT01000120.1 GCA_011523445.1 Paracoccaceae bacterium | reverse complement strand
GGAAGCCATGATAGGATTACCAACCAGGTTCTGGTTACACATCTCGACCAATCTGGCCACCGGGGGCATAAATCTGTATTCCATAGCTACCCAGACCGGTACTCCCTGTCTTGCCTGCAGAGCAAGAATATCATGGCATTGTTTCAGATTAATGCAAAGTGGTTTTTCAACTAACACGGGGGTGTTGGTTAGTAGAACGTTCTTCAGAACTTCATGATGTGTGTGGTTTGGAGTTGCAATAATGAAAGCATCACAAGAAACCTTCGAGAGCATTTCCCGATAGTCGGTAAAGACCGAAGGATTGTTGGGCAGAATATCACAGGCTATTCGGCTCATTTCTTCTACTGGGTCAGCCAGTGCTATAACGTCAATATTTCCAATTATCTTGATATTCTCAAGATGTTCCTGGGCAATCATCCCACAGCCGATAAGCCCATACTTCAATGCCATTACAGCTCCAAAACCGATAGCCCAAATTCAGAAGCAAACTTGCTTATTTCCCTGTCATGTTTGCCATATGCCAATACCAGATGATGTTCAATCCGTTCTTCGATCAAACCCTCCAGTACCTTTTCAACACCCTTATCAAATTTGATCACTCCTGAAGTTCCGGTATAGGCCATGGGTTTGTCAAGAACCTCTCCATTAATTCGAACTACCCTCAAACTGCCCAATGACTGGGTTATTCGGAATAAGGTAATATCCCCTTTTTTGAGGGGAAACTGAAAGAGCAGGGGCTTTTTCCTGTTGGTATGAACAGTTGCTTCAATATCATAGGAAGGGTTTCTCATTGAAAAAGGTGCCTGTCCACAGTGCCAAACCACACCCGTATCATCCGGGACATCCATATCCACTAGATCAACCAGGAAAGTAGGCTCTTGTGTAATTTTTTGTAAATAAAGTTGAGACAGTGCACCCATGACATCGGCTTCACAAGCACAGGGAACTTTCTTTTCACCCATTAAGGAAACCGGTCCACAAATGGCTGCACCGTATTTGGTGAAGGTTTCAGGCCAACATCTTATGGCAAAGGCATCTAGAGATTGTTTCTCTTGCAGGTCTTCCAAGGCAAGTTTCAGCTTAAGAGATTTTTTTAACTCTTTCTGATCTACTTCATCCAAACCGACAACTTGTGAAATACTTTCCCTAATCTGGTTTACTTCCTCATCGGTAGAGGTTTCAGCAGATTTAAACAATTCATCCAAGGTAAATTGAGTTATCTGGGTATTGAATATATTTTCCAAAGATTGATCATTGTATTTACACGTATCAAAGCCAGGTGGGTGTTGCCCCAGCAGTCCAATCTTGAATGCTTCCTTGCTCTTATATTCCCAGGTGTGATTTTCGATAGACCCGGTTGGTTGAAATTCTCTTCGCTTTCTATCAATACCGTCCAAGGCAGAAATCAAGTCCTCCGATGTGGTTGTGGAGGGATTTTTATAGATCCAGTTGAAATCCCTGTTTCTAAGTCCAAGCGCATGACTAGCCAGATTTAACCCACAAAATGAATTCAGTCTAAGGCGATCACCATCACGTGGTTCATTGGTTGCCCATATTGTTATGGGGTGTTCAAATTCTGAACCGATTTTACAGATGGTTTCAGCATCCCTGAAAGTAAGCTGGAGAATTAGAATGGCATCGAATTCAATTTCCGATAGATATTGTATGAATTCCTCGGCATCATCTTCATCCAGCATGATGTTTTGTGGATAAATCAACTCAAGATTGAATTGCGTAAGAACTTCCATTTTTTGGTAATAAACCTGCTCTGCCAAAGCCATATCAAAGGTGGAACGGGCAAGTGGGAAAATAGCTAATTTCAACTAAATTTCTTTCTGTATCGCGTTGATAGGATTTCAATTCGAATTCGTATTACTACGCATTTCCATTACATTTTGCCAATAAAAGTTTCTACTTCCTGACGAGTTGGATAGTTTTCTCTTCCCTTGGTTGTTTGACACTTCAGGGCAGCAGTAGCATTGGCAAATTCCATGGCTTGTATTTCCGAACCACCCTCAGCCAATTTTAACGCAAATGCACCATGCCAAACATCACCAGCACCCAGGGTTTCCTGGGGTTGAATTGTGTGTCCTGGTATATGTTCTACTTTGTTCCCATCTAGAAAATATACTCCCTTTTCACCATTGGTCACACATAGCCAACCAGGCAATTTGTCCTTGATCATTTTCAATCCATTCACGGGGTCCCGGGATTGAGTAAGCGAATATAAACCCTGGTATGAAAAAGCTACATGGCTGGCATCCTTGAGACAGGTATAATCTTGTAGCGGTTCGACATCAATGATACCTGGTTTATCTCGTTTTTTGGCAACTTCCATTGTTGTTTGGGCTCCCTTCGGCCAGATAATATCAGTCAGGTATACATCAGCATCGGGTGCATCCCAGATCCAATCCGTTTCTTCAATCAGGTTTTCACCCCTGAAATTAATAATCTGCCTTTCTCCACTTGGATCTATTGCAACCGAAGAAAACGAAGACCTTGAATTGGGCTCCCTGCAAATCATGGAAGGTTCCAAGCCATAATTTTCCAAGTCTTGGATAATTAGGTCACCTATGACATCACTGCCAACCCTTCCACCAAATGAAACCTCACCACCCAATTTGCTGATGGCCACTGCAGCATTGGCAGCACATCCCCCACCGATGATATAGGCATCAGTTGTAAAGTATTTGTCTCCAGTATTGGGAAGGGTTTCAACTCGATAAACAAAATCGACAACAGCGAGACCGAATGCAAAAATCCTTGCCATAATTCACAAAATCCAAACCAATGATGCTTATCATCAAGATTGTATCATTAAGTTATTCAATTTTCTGTTCAAGTAAGTCTACTGAATTGTAATTCCATGATTAGCGACCAAAAATACACCTGCTAGATATTGGTTACAGCCTAAAATTAATTCTATAATTGCCTAATCGGATATTTAACTCGCTGTAATTGAGCAGTAGGGTATGAATTATATTGCTACAATATTTTCTACTTTGAGTAGTTAAGCTTCAACTATTGGCTAAAAAATTCAGGTGCACTTCATGAAATATAGATTTATTAATAGCTGTAAATCAATCGGATGGCTTCTTATCAAGAATTTCGATCTATACCTTGTCGGTTACCAAACTCATATTGACTTTCCTACATTTTGTTTTGACTGTACAAATCAGTCATTAAAATCCAAAAAAACAGCTGTTACCCAATCAATAAATTTTCAAATAATCAGAGCCTAAACTTGCAATTGTCCGCGATGCTTTCTTGCAATTGTCCGTAAAGTAATTTTACAATTGGCTGATGGTAAAATCTATCTAACTCCCCTGACAATAAGATCTAAAATCACCTTTCACCTTTCAGATAGGGAATCATTAATGCCTTAGGATATCCGGCCCGCCTGGACATGACAATTAATGCTAGAATGGATAGTACATACGGCATCATAAGAAATATCTGGTAAGGAACAACATTTCCAACCACCGATTGCAATCTTACCTGATAAGCATCAAAAGCCGCAAAAAGAATTGCACCGAGCAGGGCCTTCCCTGGTTTCCAAGACCCGAAAACAACAAGTGCTATGCAAACCCATCCCCGTCCGTTAATCATTTCAAAAAAGAATGAGTTGAATGCCGACATGGTAAGGAAGGCTCCTCCTACTGCCATTAAGGCGGACCCGACCGCAACAGCAGACATCCTAACCAGCGTTACACTAATTCCCTGAGATTCCACAGCAGCTGGATTTTCTCCTACCGCCCGAATAGCTGTACCAGCAGGGGTTCTGTTCAGTATCCAGGCGATTGTCCCAACCAGAATAAAGGCAAGATAAGTTAGAGGGGTCTGGGCAAATAGAGCCTGACCTATTAATGGGATTTCCGAAAGAAAGGGAATCGGCAGGGGGGTAAACGGGTCAATCTTGGGAGGAGATGTCTCCTGAGGAAGAAGAACCCGGTAAATAAAGTAGGTAATACTAGTAGCCAATAACGTCGTTCCAATACCGGTTACATGTTGTGACAGGCCTAAAGGAACAGTTAAAAAACCGTGAATTAGCCCAAACATCATTCCCGTTAAGGCCGCAATCGCTACTCCCAACCAAAGATCCCCGCCAGCGTAAACTGTGTACCAGCCAGCAAAGGCACCGGCAGTCATAATGCCCTCGATACCCAGATTGAGTACACCAGCCCGCTCACAGAGCAACTCCCCCATCGTGGCAAAAATCAATGGAGAAGCGATTCTGATTGTGGCAATCCAAAAACTTGCCGATAAAAGAATTTCCAAGGCTTCCATTGATTAAGCAAACCTTACCCTGAACTTGGTTAACATTATGGCAACAACCATGGTCATCAGCGAAATCGCGACAATTACATCGGCTATGAAACTGGGGACCCCAGTTGCCCTTCCCATTGCATCAGCTCCCACAAATACACCAGCTATGAAAACAGCTGAAAACACAACTCCAATAGGATGTAATAAAGCCAGCATGGCTACAACAATTCCAGTATACCCAAAGCCAGGGGAAAGATCTAAAGTCAGGTTACCCTTAGTTCCAGCCACCTCCGAAAACCCGGCCAAAGCTGCCAATCCTCCTGAAATAACTGCTGTCTTCAGGAGAACCCTGTTGACGGAGATACCAGCGAATCTTGCGGCAACAATATTATGACCAACTGCACGCATTTCGTATCCAAGTACCGTTCTAGCCATAATTACCCAGACAACAATAGAACTGAAAAGAGCGATTACAAAACCGAAATGGAGCCTTTTCCCCTGTACCAGCCTTGGTAACCTCGCTTCACCGTTAACCGTTTCCGTTTGGGGCCATCCCAAACCCATGGGGTCCTTTAATACACCTTCCAGAAGCAATGATACAAAAAGAAGGGTAATAAAATTTAAAAGAAGGGTTGTAACCACTTCATCAACCCCAAATCTTGTCTTTAGTAAGGCAGGGCCGTAAAGCATTATCGAACCCCCGATCATAGAAATAATCATCATCAGAGCAATAAGTATAACCGGGGGCAACCCAAGTGTTTGGGTACCAATAATGACGGTTAAAACCGCACCAATGTAAAGTTGGGCCTCAGCTCCAATGTTCCAAAGTTTGGCTCGAAAAGCAACGGCTACAGAAAGTCCGGTAAATATCAATGGAGTGGCCCTTGTCAGAGTTTCTAGAATAGCAAATTGGGAACCAGCAGCCCCTTTTAAAACCAGGCTGAATGCCTGAAGGGGTGAAGCATCAGCCAACATCACCAGAATGCCAGCCAGAATCAGGGTTACCAAAATGGCAAGACAAGGCATTAAAACCGCTCGAACCAATGTTGTTTCAGTTCTTGGTTCAAGCCTCATCATTCAGCCTTTCACTACTTGGCACATGCCTTGTCATCAAAGCTCCAAGTTCCTTGACACCCAATTCTCCCCTTCTAGTGATTTTTGATAATCTTCCGTTTGAAATTACAGAAATTCGATCGGATATCTGAAGGATTTCTTCCAAATCATCAGAGATAAGTAAAATTGCCGCTCCCCTGTCTCTAGCCTTAAGCAATTGACTGTGTACATAGGCAACGGCTCCGACATCCAGCCCTCTTGTTGGCTGATTGGCAAGAATAATCGAAGGTGATTCATCCAATACTCTCCCCAAAATTAGTTTTTGGATATTCCCACCCGAAAGCAGCCTGACAGGTGTTTCAATGGAGGAGCATTTAACATCGTAATTCTTGATGACTTCGTGTGAAAAATCTTCACTTGCTTGGCGGGTTAAAAACCCGAGCCGGCTAAATCGGTCAGTCCAGTATTTCTCAGATATAATATTTTCAACGACACTCATGTCTCCGATCATACCGGTATGGAGGCGATCTTCTGGGATTCTAGCTATACTTTTGGAAACGGCCACCTTAGGGGACCAACGGTCTGGAATTTCCCCAAAAATTCGCAGTGTTCCCTCCTTGACCTGGGTTGTACCTGAAATTAAAGAGGCCAAAGCGGCCTGCCCATTAC
>WTGT01000046.1 GCA_011523445.1 Paracoccaceae bacterium | reverse complement strand
ACATAGTACTTGAATTCGAGCCGGATTGGGACATAGACCGAGCTGTTGATGATGTCGAAAGTGCCTTGGGAAACGCCAATGAATTGCCGGAGGATGCAGAAACCCCAACGGTAGTACGTAGAAGTTGGCGGGATCGGGTTACTGATGTCATCATTCATGGCCCCGTTTCCATAGACTTTTTGAGCCGCTTGGCTGATGAATTTGTGTTCAAGCTTTTTGAAGAAGGTGTATCGCAGGCCACCATCCAGGGTGTTGAGGCTCCACGGACTGTTGTAACCGTGCCGGAAGTCGGACTTGTCAGACATAACATAACCCTTTCCGAAATAGCATCTGCGATTGGTGAGGAAGCCAATACCAATCCTACTGGCGAGGTAGGAGGAACAGCACGGGTTCGAACTGGAATAGAAAAACGTACCCCGGAAGAGATTTCCCAGATTTTTGTTAGGACATATCCTGACGGTTCAAAATTGCTGGTAGGTGACCTGGCAAGAATCACGATCGAAGGCATTGATCGCAAGCGAGCATATTTTGTTGGTGATGAACCAGCTGTCTCCATCCGTGTAGAAAGGACTGGTGAGGGAGATTCCATCGAACTTCAACGAAAGGTTGAAGAAATAGCCGAGGAGATGGGTACTACTCTTCCACAGGATGTTGAGATTGACCTGATTAGGACAAGGGCTGAGGCAATCACCAATAGGCTGAATCTTCTTTATAAAAATGGCTTGTTGGGTCTGGCTCTCGTGGTTAGTGCTCTTTTCCTGTTTCTCAATGCGCGTACGGCATTCTGGGTTGCTGCCGGTGTTCCCACAGCCATGTTTGCTGCCATTGCACTCATGTATTTATTCGGCTTCACCCTGAACATGATATCAATGTTTGCCCTCATCATTACCCTTGGGCTGGTTGTTGATGATGCAATTGTTGTTGGGGAACATGCCGATTTCAGGTACAGGAGACTTGGAGAATCGCCACTAGCAGCAGCCGAAAATGCCGCAACCTTGATGGCAGCACCGATTTTTGCGGCCAGTTTGACAACCATTATAGCCTTTTTTGGAATTATCACCATCGGCGGCAGGTTTGGATCCCTGTTGATTGATTTGCCATTCACGGTAATCGTGGTGTTGACGGCATCCCTGCTGGAATGCTTCCTTATTCTCCCACACCACATGAAGAATGCCTTGACCCATTCCCAAAAGAACAAATGGTATGATATCCCGAGCAGGATAGTTGACAAGGGCTTTCAGTGGTTTCAGAAATATGTTTTCAGACCATTCATCAAAGGAGTAATCATTGGCAGGTATGTTGTGATTGCAGCAGCTTTAGTAGTGTTGGCATGGCAACTTACCCTGTTCATTGATGGCAAGGTAAACTGGCGCTTTTTCAATGCTCCCGAGTTGGGTTCCGTCAGTGGAAATTTTGCCATGGTTCCAAGTGCTGCAAGATCAGACTCCCTTGAAATGATGAAGGAATTGCAAAGGGCAGCAGAAGTTGTCGGGCAGAAATTCGAGGAAGAACATGGGCAAAATCCCATCACTTTCACCATTGCCGAAGTGGGAGGTTCAACCGGACGTGGTCTGTTCAGTGCCGACAGCAGGGACAGCAACCTACTGGGTTCCATTGCCATCGAACTGATTGATGCTGACCTTCGTCCCTACTCATCATTTGCTTTTGTTGCCGAACTTCAGGATGAAGTCAGGAAACACCCATTGCTTGAAACACTTTCATTCAGAGGAGGAAGACGAGGACCTGGTGGCGATGCCCTCGATGTCAAATTGTTTGGGAGCAATATATTTGTCCTGAAAGAGGCTGCAGAAAAATTGAAAACGGAGGTGAGTTCATTTCCTGAAGTGTCCGCCGTGGAAGATGACTTGGCTTACGACAAGGAAGAACTAATACTGACACTTACACCACAGGGTGAAGCACTGGGTTTTACCATTGACGGGTTGGCAAGGGTACTTCGGGACCGCTTGAGCGGTATTACAGCTGCAACTTTTCCGATTGGCAGCAGATCTGGAGAGATCTTTGTCCAGTTGCCTGATGAAGAAATGACTGCAGATTTTCTGGAAGGTACCATGATCAGGTCACCTGACAATACCTATATCCTGTTGGCTGATATCGTCCAGATTTCCTCCAAAATTGGATTTTCGACCATTCGCCGTGTCAATGGTGTTCGGGTTGTGTCCGTAACAGGAGACATTTCTGAAGACGATCCAAATCAGGCAGCAGAAATTGTCAGAATTCTAAAAACTGACTTGTTACCCCAATTGGAAAGGGAATTTGGGGTTTCGTACACACTTTCTGGACTTGCCGAACAGGAACAGGATTTCCTGAATGATGCCAGGCTTGGTTTTTCGCTGGTCATGCTGGGAATTTTTATCTGTCTGGTGTGGGTATTGTCGAGCTGGACAAAACCGTTTGTGGTCTTAATTACGATTCCTTTTGGGCTTATAGGGGCAATTTGGGGGCATTATCTCTGGAATATACCCCTGTCAATGTTTTCGGTCATAGGGCTCATTGGAATGAGCGGTATCATTATTAATGATTCCATTGTCCTGATCTCGACGATAAATATCTATTCTCGTACCCGTAACATGTTCAGTGCGATTGTTGATGCGACCTGCGATCGTTTTCGGCCGGTCATGCTTACTACCCTGACGACAATCCTTGGTTTGCTCCCCTTATTGTACGAAACATCGCAGCAGGCAAGTTTCCTGAAGCCGACTGTAATAACGCTCACCTACGGTTTGGGATTTGGCTTCTTTCTGGTTCTTCTCCTGGTACCCTCCCTACTTTATGTTCACACTGATATCAGCCGATTGTTTGTCGCCTTGAAGCGTAGTCTTTCCTCGGGCAGGCGCAATCGCGGAATAAGAATTGGAATGGGGTTAACAGGCTTGGCAACCATATCGATTTTTTTATCTACTGTGGGTTTAACCATATTTACGGATCAGTTCACCCTGTTGGAATTGCTTCCTGCGGGGTGGGTGGGAGTTGTATTGATAACACCCGTATTTTTGGCCTATCTTCTATTCGTGTTGGGGATGGCAGTCGTTTGTCTGACTGTCTATTTTCTTGCCCTTTACATTATGAGAAGGGCACCTAGTGTATAGCAGCCCCTTACGGTAATAATTCTATGCAAAATCCAATCATTATTTAAGTAGTCATACCCTTTGTAACTAGATAGGCCAAAAAAACAAAGGAACAGATTTAACCTGTATACCCTCTCCTCACTGACTAGTTCTTGCAGGTTTGTACTGGACCAGACTCGCCAGTTGAGATTTGGTGAAATCCATTAGTCGGCTTGTCCATAGTATTCTATAGATTTAGTAGTTGTTTGCTTCAGCCCAATCATAGCCTTGATAATAAAGAAATGGTGGTCATGGGATTACATCAAACGGACTTGGTCTTGAGGTTTAGGTACAGTTTTACCAAAGAAACGTTGGTCTCAGCAAGAATAAAATAATTGAGATTTTCCGATTTCCTGGTGAACTTGTTATGTTCTGAAAATTCTATACTATGCCTTTTCTGTAATTGATTGCCTGATTAGCCACCAATTTACAGGTGTTACCTACTTTATTTTTCCGATTAATCAGAGTATCATCAAAATTATATGACATTTAAGGAAAAATCGGTTGAAAATATGATCAAACAAGTTTCCACTGTTGGCTCAAGCACATATCAGAAAATCAAGCATGACATTATATTCGGGGTATTGACTCCAGGGGCCAAATTAAAGCTGGACTCACTGAAAGATCGTTACTCGGCAAGTCTTTCCACCCTGCGTGAGACACTGAATCGCCTAAGTAGCGAAGGTTTCGTGGAATCCCCTGAGCAGCGGGGCTTTTTTGTCAAACCTGTTTCACGTGAAGACCTTATTGAAGTTGCTGAACTTAGGGTTTTGCTGGAGTGCCATGCGATCGAAAAGTCGGTAGTGAATGGTGATACCAATTGGGAAGGTAATCTTGTTGCAGCACATCACAAACTTCACTTGCTGGAAAAGCGTATGCTATCGGGAGATTATTCGGAGAGGGAACTCTGGAAGCGATATGACTGGGAGTTCCACTTGGCATTGATTGAAGCCTGTAATTCAATGAACCTGTTAACACTACATTCGATACTCTATGACAAATATTTGCGTTATCAGATGCTGATGCTCTCTTATAGAGGTGAATCTGCAGTGGAAGAACACCGAGCGATTTTTAATGCTGCTCTTGAACGAGATGCAGAGAACGCAAAACGATATCTTGAAGATCACATACGCAACGGACTTACTCACACTCTCGAAGCAGTTTGAAAATGGACAATTAAGGTGTTGATCAGGTTAAACGCCTGATTACTGCAGGTTTCGGAAACTTAAGTCAAGACCTTTGTATTTTGATTATCCCAATGGCTTTTGATCAGGTTTTATCTGGTAGCAACATGTGAAATAGACTTGTCGGGAGAGTATATATCCAGAATGTTCCAATGACCTGTAGTGGGCGTTGGATTGTTGATCATCGGAACGTCTATAACTGTCGGTTTGCCGCTGGAAATTGCGGCTGTCAAAGTTGGCTGCAATTCTTCCGCTGATGCTATCCTGATCCCTTCAGCCCCATAGGCTCGGGCAATTTCAGAATAGTTTGGCTTGATCTCTGTATTGCCCAAATCGCCTGGAAAAGTGGTGCCATAGGTCAATCCGTAATGAGCTTTTTGAAGACCTGCAATGGTCCCAAAAGCATTATTGTTCATAACCAGCCAGATAATTCCTAAATTCATTTCAACTGCTGTTGCCAGCATTGACGGGTTCTGACCGAATCCCCCATCTCCTACCAAACTTATAACCACGCGATCGGGAGCAGCCAGTTTGGCACCTATTGCTGCCGGGGGCCCAAAGCCCATGGTTGCGAAACCACCCGGGGTTAGGATCGAGCCTGGCTCAAGAATATCGAATTGTTGACCAACTCCATTCTTGTTCCACCCGACATCAGTGGTGATTATTGCATTCTCGGGCAATACTCTGCGGGTTTCGGCCAATATCCGTTCGGGCATCATGGGAAATGCATTGCTTTCCTCCATCTCACGATTGCTTTCCTTGAAACCTTTACGGAATTCAGCGATTTTCCGTTTCAACGCATTGTTGGAAAAACCATTGGGATAAATTTGTCTGGCAACACGATTCATTACACCTAGAGCAATCTTTGCATCAGCAATTGCGCCAATTTCCACTGGATAGTTCCGGCCAATCTCCTGGGGTTCTATATCAATCTGGATTAACTTGGAATCGGGAATGTTAAAGGTATAGCCCTGATACCATGAGGAACAATCCGCTTCCTTGAACCTGGTACCTATGGCCAAAATGCAATCGGCATTCAAGCAGGACTGGTTGACCAGTTCGGTTCCCCAAAAACCGGACATACCAAGTACCAAAGGATGATCATCACGCAATGCTCCCTTGCCCATGAGCGAATGAGCTACCGGCAATCCCATATGCGCGACAAATTGACCGAGTTCTTCGCTGGCACACGAAAGCAGTATACCTCCCCCGACATAAACCAGCGGCGATTGGGCTTTGGCCAATTGTTCAATAATTCGCTCGGCCGTATCATCATCAATTGAAGGTTTAACCAATGATCGGGTATTTGACTTGACCTTCTCGAAACTTTTTGCAGAGATGGTCTGTGAAAATATATCCATCGGGACATCGACCAATACTGGCCCCGGTTGACCGCTCTCGGCAAGATGAAATGCCTTCTCAAGAATTTCTGCTATCAAATCAGCTCGTTCAACTCGCCATGCCCTTTTGACGAATGGTCGATAGATCTCCCATTGTGCCGCATCTGCATGCAGGTTCACCTCCTGGTGAGGGTGTTTACCGTAATAATGTGTTGGGATATCCCCGGCAATTACAACCATTGGTATGCAATCCAATGCCGCATTGGCTACCCCTGTGGCACAATTGGTCAAGCCCGGCGAAAGATGAGACAACACAACCGAGGCCTTGCCAGACACCCGTGCGTAGGCATCTGCCGCATGACTGGCGACCTGTTCATGACGTACGG
>WTGT01000218.1 GCA_011523445.1 Paracoccaceae bacterium | reverse complement strand
GATAACATAATGGTACTGAATTCCACATTAGTCAAGTTCAAAGGGAATCCAACTTCAAAATACATCTCGTTTGCACCGAGAAAATCAAGTTCCAATTATACCCTTTTTGGTTTACCCCAGACAATTCATTCATTATTTACTTAAGGATCGGCATTTTAACAATAAAATACAAGCAAAAATGGTATCAAGAAATCATTGTTGAGTACAAGAAAAATACAAATATCCCAATCTTCTACTATATGTTTATGAGTGGGGTATATTCTTTCAAATAATATACCTACAATTAGGTTTGACGAAATACCATTGACAATAGGAATGAATTATCATCGGCAAATAATGTTCGGAAAATAAACAATGATTTACAAATCAAGTAAAGACTGGCTTCAGTCAAAAAGCAAAAGAGTAATGCTGTTCGGCATGTCGGGAGTCGGAAAAACCCATATTTCAAACATTCTCCGTAATACCGGGAATTGGTATCACTACTCTGTAGATTATCGTATCGGCACAAGGTATATGGGAGAACACATCGTTGATAATTTCAAGCTGGAAGCAATGAAAAACCCCTTTCTTGCAAACCTTTTGAAGTCCGACTCAATATATATTTGTTCGAATATTTCCTTTAACAACCTGGATCCCTTGTCAACTTTCCTTGGAAAACTTGGAAGTGGAAAAATGGGGGGATTATCCCTTGAAGAATATTCAAGGAGACAAAACATACATAGAAGGGCCGAGATCAACTCCCTTGAGGATTCGGAACATTTCATTGAAAGAGCCAAAATGATTTATGGATACAATCATTTCGTCTGTGATACGGGTGGATCCATTTGTGAGGTCATTGATCCCTTTGATCCAGAGGACTCCTTGATGGAGTTTCTGTCTGGCCTGATGTTACCAGTATTTATTGAACCAACAGAAGGTTGGAAGGAAAAATTGCTGAGGCGGTTTATCGATTCCCCCAAGCCGATGTATTATCGACCGGATTTTTTGGCCAAACAGGTTGACGGACTTGATATCGATGCCCTGGACCCTGACGAATTCAGCAGATCGATGTATCAGGATTTGGTTGAAGAAAGACTTCCACGATACGAATCCATGGCCAGGAATTGGGGAATCAAGGTTTCTGTCGAGGATTTAGCCGAAGTATCGAATGTGGAACAATTTGAAATCTTGATCGCCAAAAGACTATAATTACCCCCTACCTCAGTTTCGAGAATAAGTTATGCCCATCGTAATACCTGACAATCTTCCCGCTTTCTCGGTAATGGAGAAAGAAGGTGTACAGGTCATGTCAGAAAAAAAGGCCCTGCGTCAGGATATAAGGGCCTTGGAAATCGGATTGATCAATCTGATGCCCAACAAGGTTGATACGGAAACCCAATTCATCAGGTTAATTGGTTCTACCCCACTCCAGATCAATTTTACCCTTATCCGGATGACTGAACATGTTTCCAAGTCAACCTCCATGGAGTACCTGAATCAGTTTTATGTAACCTACGAGGAAATCAAGGATAGGAAATTCGACGGGTTAATCATTACCGGCGCTCCGATTGAACACCTGGAATACGAGGAAATATATTACTGGCAGGAACTATGTGATGTGTTTGATTGGACGCAATCGAATGTTCATTCGACCTTTGGTATCTGTTGGGGTGGGATGGCCATGATGTATTATTGGTATAATTTGCCAAAGGTCCAATTTGACCAAAAGTTGTTCGGCTGTTATCCCCAGACAAATCATGAAACCAACTCACCTTTTCTAAGGGGGTTTTCAGATAATATCTACATACCTGTAAGCCGATGGGCTGGCATGGATCAGAAAGATATTGATGAATCCAAAGGTTTGAAAACCCTGCTGGGTTCGCAGGAGACAGGTCCCTGCCTCATTGAGGATATCAGGCATCATTCACTTTATATCATGAATCATTTCGAATACAGTACGGATACTTTAATGAACGAGTATAACCGGGACTTGAATGCCGAGGGTATAGAGATACAGTTGCCCAAATATTATTTTCCAAATGAAAATCCGGAAATTAAACCGATAAACAAATGGCGAAGTAACGGCCATTTGCTATACTCCAACTGGATAAACTATATTTATCAAACTACCGAATACGAACTTGCAAAAATAGCAAGTGAAAGGAAAACAGGAATCAAGACCTGAGTCTTGGAACTGAGACATGTCCAAAAAAGATTATCATCATGGTGATTTGAAAAATGCCCTGAAGCAGGCAACTCTTGATTTGGTCGAAGAATATGGACCTCAAGCCTTTACCCTTGCAGCTGCAGCCAAACGGGTAGGAGTTTCACCTGCTGCTCCCTACCGACACTTCAAATCCAAGGAAGAGTTGCTGCAGATGGTGGCAATTGAGGGATTCAAGAATTTTCGGACGATGTTGAATGATGCCTACCAAAAAAAGAAAAACAATCCCAGGGAAGCATTTCGTGCCACCGGTAAGGCGTATCTGGAATTCGCCAAAAAATTCCCTGGTCACTACATCATCATGTTTGAATCGGGCATTTCCCCCAGAGATCATCCGGAACTTTCCATACAAGCCAAGAGTGCCAAGGAAGTGATACAAAATGCCCTGAACCGAATTACAGATCTTAACATGAAACCCGACCTACCTCCGGTAACCCTGATTTGTGACCACATTTGGGCCTTAAGCCATGGTGTTGTGGAACTATATGGACGAAAGTCATTTGATGCAACCAGCACAATCGAGCCAGAACAAATTCTGGAATCAGGAGTTGGATATTATCTGAGGGGTTTGGGATTATTTTCAAAATAATACTTGAAAACAATCAATGTTAATGCTATTTACATTGCAGGATGAAGATTTTATCCCATAACACAAATTAGAGGTTAAGGAAGAAAAATATGGACAAGGTAAAGCAAGTTTGGAACGATTTCATCGGATGGATGGATAAGCAGGGAGTATTGGCCTGGGTTGCAGTGATGGTGGTTTCATTTATTGTAAACTGGATACTCGGGTTGGCTGTGTTGTTTTTCCTGCTTGTTACCAATCGTTTTGGCAAGAGATATCAAAAAAAAATTGTAGGATCACTACCAATGACTGAAAATTCGGCATTTGAAAAATACAAGGCAGAAACCCTTAACCGTCTTGCAAAGGAGCAGAAGGAATTCGAGGAATTTCTGGAAAACCTCAAATCTGCAAAAGATCAAAGGGAATTTGACAGTTTTATGGAACAGCGAAAACCTCAAGGTTCCTAAAATCACCAAATTTTACTTCGGGTTATATTGACCTGAAGGAATAACCTCAATCACTTCAATGTGATTGGGGTTTACTTTTATCTTTCTTTACACATTCAAGATAATAGTCGGTCGAGGCCAGTCCAAGGACAAACAGAACAATCACGAGGAACGGAAGGCCGCCCGTAAAGCCTGCAAATCCAGTTATTATACTATGGGCTAGCCCCAAAACAAAAACTGCAAACAAGGCCGTTGCCCCTAATCCAATTATGAGTTTAGTCATGTAGTTCATTTGTGAACAGCCTCCTCATTTCGACTCATCTACAAAATCAAACAATTGATTAATAATCCAGTTGGTGGTTCGCATCAACCGATCATCCTCCCAATATTTACCAATTAACTGCAACCCCAAAGGTTCATCATTCTTATCTTTCAAAACAGGTAATGTGATCATTGGAAGACCGCATATTTCTGCTACCTTGGTGATGGGTGAAATAAAACCATCGCCATTCCTATCCCCTTGCGAAGCAGGTAGTATCAAGGCATCATAATCCAAAAAGAACCTCTCGAAATATCTTCCCAGATGAAGAAAGATCTCCTCCATATCGGTCAGGGTTTGCCCTTCCACGGATTTTTTGTCACCCGGTCGAAATATTTCCTCATACAATGATTTCCTGACATAGCATTTGTCGGGATTATCCATTAATGCAGTTTCGAATTTGGATATCATCTCGGAAAAATCCGGTAACTCGACTCGATCCTTGGTCGTGTCCAATTCATTAATGACCAAATTGAAATCCTCGACATAATCAGATCTAATATCATTCAGGTTATAGGTGCATAAGGCGGGAGATACTGGTGGTTCATCTTTAAAAGTTTTCACCAGATTCGGTGGGGGATATGGTAGGTTTAAGCCATCCCTTGAATCATAATGCGAAACCAAATCACCGAAGTAGGCAATGTCTTCAATGAAATTTGCAAGCAAACCTACCCTGTCGAGGGAATTGAGATTATCAGTCAATCCATGTCTTGGAACACTACCAAACGAAGGTACATAACTGAACAGACCCAGATCGGATGAGGTCAAACAAAAATCATACCCTCTTCCGATCCCCAAGCCAAGGCTTGGCCTGCTTTCCAATACTGCCTGTCCGATGGATGCGATTAAAGCATTTCTTGATACATCAGTGGCACCAGAACTGGCTTTTATCTTGTCTGAATTCAGTATGACAGCCAAGGCTCCATGAGTGTTCAATAGATCTTCCACCGTGGAATTACCTGTAAAACCTTCAGGTTTGTTCAAGGCCAGGGCAACAGGAATGCCATGCAAATTACCCAAAGGCTTGCCATGCAATGTCATGAGGTCAAGCACTTGAGCACGGTCCCTGTCAAATATGAATTCATCTTCACTTGAACTTTCCGATAAATCAGCAAGCAATTCTTCCGAAGTCGTAAGTCGGTCCTTGATACAGGCAAGCAATGTAGTAACCGTTAGATATTTTCTTGCTTCGTGTTCTGACATGTTATTTTAGGGGATATATTCGCCGAAAAGATAGTCGGGAAACCACAAGGCAATTTGTGGGAATTGATACATGAGTATCATGGCAAATATAACGATCGCCAGATAAGGTAGAATACCCTTGAATATGTCAACTAGTTCGATTTGTGTTTTGAGCACCCCCTTCAGATAATATGCTGACATCGCCATCGGAGGTGTCAGGAACGAGGTTTGCAAATTTAGAGCCACCAGCATTGCGAAAAAATACGGATTGACATTGAACGTGTCCAGCATGGGGAGAAAGATCGGTACGAATATGATCAAAATCTCCGACCACTCCAAGGGCCACCCCAATATGAAAATTATTAGTTGAACAAGAACCAGGAATTGCCAAGGCTCCAGATTCAATGCTAGGACCCAATTCTCAATAACATCATGCCCCCCTAGATAGGAAAATACCGAGGCAAAGGTCCAGGAACCTACAAACAGCCAGCAAACCATGGCAGTGGCCTTGGCTGTCAAAAAGACACTCTCCTTCAATCTTGACCATGTCAGGGATTTATAGAAAATGGCCAGTATCAAACCACCAAGTGCTCCCATTGCAGCTGCTTCTGCAGGAGTAGCCAATCCACCAAGGATTGAACCGAGTACAAGCAGGATAAGGATAGTTAGCGGTACAAAGGAGACAAAAAGATCCTTGATTATTTCCCATTGTGGTGGTACCGATTCCATGACTGGTTTGGGTGCTATACTTGGGTTAATCAAGGACCTGGTCAAAACATAAACGATATATAGACCGGATAACAATAAGCCTGGAAACACGGCTGCAGCATATAAACGCAAGGGTGACAATTCGGCAATTGCCGCATATACGATCAACATGATCGAGGGGGGAATGAGAATGCCTAGTGTTCCTCCTGCACAAATTACACCTGAAGCAAAGGTCTTGTCATATGAAGCCTTGGCCATTGCTGGAAAGGCCAGCAATCCCATTAGGGTGACCACTGCCCCAACTATACCGGATGCGGTTGAAAATATCGTACAGGTAATCAGGGCGGCAATCGCCATTGAGCCTGGTAAATGCCTTGCTGCCATTTGAATTGAGTAGAAGAGGCGATTGACGATATTTGCCCGTTCTACGACATACCCCATCATCAGGAACAGCGGAATTGCCACCAGGGTATCATTCTCCATAACCGAATAGGTATTCTGATTGAGAAGGTAAAAGATTTGATTGTTGAAAATATCTAGGAAGCTGTCGTATCCGCTGTAATAAGCATAAAACCCGAAACCTACCCCCATAGCTATCAAGGTAAACGCTATGG
>WTGT01000029.1 GCA_011523445.1 Paracoccaceae bacterium | reverse complement strand
GTAGAAACCTGCTTCAAGGGCTTGGGACGTGCACTTCGCCAGGCAATCCACAGAAAAGGTCAGGACCTGCCGAGTACCAAGGGGGTACTATGATAGCTGTCATCGACAGTTGCGGCTCCAACATCACGTCTGTTCTGTTTGCCCTGCAAAGGCTTGGTGCTGATGCAACCCTGACCTCCAACCCTGAAGTAATCAAAAAGGCGGAACGTGTCATTCTGCCTGGAGTAGGTGCTGCGGGTACAGCCATGGAAAGATTAAAAGAGCAGGATTTGACTCATTGCATTACCTCTTTGACCCAACCTGTTCTCGGTATTTGTGTCGGTATGCAACTTCTGTTTACCCATTCGGAAGAGGGTAATGCCAACCTTCTGGATATCATTCCCGGCAAGATCAGGCATTTCACACCTGAAAAAGACAAAACCATTCCCCACATGGGATGGAACAGCATAACCTTTGGCAACAAACATCCCTTGGTCAAGGATTTGCCTGAAAACAGCTATTTTTATTTTGTACACAGCTATTATCCGCAGGTCAGTCAATATACCATCGGTGAATGCAGCTATGGTGATACATTCTCGGCAATCATTGCCAGGGACAATTTTATGGGGTGCCAGTTTCACCCGGAGCGCTCCAGCAAGACAGGTGCTCTCATTCTCAGGAATTTTCTGGAAATGCCGGCATGATTGTTTATCCTGCTATTGATGTTATGGGTGGAAAATGCGTTCGCCTGTATAAAGGGGATTTTGACCAACAAACGACCTATAGCGACTCGCCGGAGGAAGTCGCTGTTCAATTCAAGGAGCAAGGTGCTGAATGGCTTCATTTGATTGACCTCGATGGTGCCCGCAGTCCAGAAAATCGTCAACTGAAGGTAATCAAGAATATTGTCAGCAAAAGTGAAATGCAGGTTCAGACAGGAGGCGGAATACGTTCGGTTGAGGAGGTCGCCAATCTGCTTGATACCGGTGTCAGTCGAGTCATCATCGGCTCCCTTGCCACCAAGGAACCCGAGATGATAAAGGGCATGATAAACAGCTTCGGGCCAAATAAAATCTGTTTGGCAGCGGATGTTCAAACCCTGAATGGGGATTACTTTGTGGCAATTTCAGGCTGGCAGGAGCTGAGCCAAATCCCGCTGAGGGCATTCATCAAGGATTATCTTGGAGTTGGCCTTAAGCATGTATTATGTACCGACATATCACGGGATGGAACCTTGGAGGGTTGTAATGTGAACCTGTGCAATACAATCCAGGAGGAGTTTCCAGAAATTGACCTCCAGGCTTCAGGGGGTGTTGGTTCTCTCAATGATCTGAGGAAGTTGTCAACGGCTGGTGTTATTGTTGGAAAAGCCTTGTATGAAGGCACTTTTACCCTTTCAGAAGCGTTGGAGGCTGTATGCTGACCAAACGAATAATTCCCTGCCTTGATGTAAAGGATGATCGAGTTGTTAAAGGGGTACAATTCCGAAACCATAGGGATATGGGTGATATATTGGAACATGCCCAACGTTATGCTGAAGAGGGTGCTGATGAACTGGTATTTTATGACATAACTGCCAGTAGTGATGGACGTGTTGTGGATAAGGAATGGATTCGAAAGGTAGCCAAGGTTATCGATATTCCCTTTTGTGTGGCAGGGGGTATAAGGAACATTGAAGATGCCCAAAAAATCCTCAATGATGGTGCTGACAAGATTTCGGTCAATTCACCGGCTTTGGAAAACCCTGAATTTGTCACCAAGTTGGCCGAGGCTTTTGGTACCCAGTGTGTTGTGGTTGGAATCGACAGTCTCCATGAAGACGGAAATTATATCGTTCATCAATATACTGGTGATGAGAAAAAAACGCTGAAGACAAGCCGTGATACCATGGCATGGGCAAAAATGGTTCAGGAACTTGGGGCAGGAGAAATCGTCCTCAATTGCATGAATCAGGATGGGGTCAAGAAGGGATATGATATAGAACAACTCCAGGCAATCAGACGATCTGTTGACATTCCGGTTATCGCCTCAGGTGGAGCAGGCAAGGAGGAGGATTTCCACGATGTGTTTACCATGACGGGAGCAGATGGGGCACTTGCTGCATCAGTTTTTCACACCAGACAGATACACATTGCCGACTTGAAGCAATATTTAAGTGACCGCAAAATATCGATAAGACTATGATTAAAGAAGAGAACATCAATTGGGAGAAAGTGTCCGGCCTATTACCGGCAATAATTCAGGATGCTGATGACAACAGGGTTCTGATGCTCGGATACATGAATCATGAAGCCCTGAAAAACACCCTAGAATCGGGCCACGTAACATTTTATTCCCGTACACGAAAGGCTCTGTGGGTTAAAGGAGAGACTTCCGGTAATTATCTGAATTTTGTTTCAGCTGAACTAGATTGCGATGGAGATACGCTTCTTGTCAAGGCAAAACCGGTTGGTCAAGTCTGTCATACTGGTGCACAGACATGTTTCAATGACAATACTGCCCAGTCGCTGGAGATTTTGAACCACCTGACAAAACTCATCAAGCAACGCAACCTTGATCGACCTTCAGGTAGTTATACTACCGAACTATTCGAGAAAGGTCCTTTCGGTATTGCTCAAAAGGTAGGTGAAGAGGGTGTTGAACTATCTTTGGCCAAGGTCAAGGAGGATGAGGAAGAAATCCTTAACGAGGCTGCTGACCTGATGTTTCACATGTTGGTTCTATTGGAAAGTAGTAACCTGACTATTGGTGAAGTATGTGATGTACTCACAACAAGACATCAGAGATCCAAACCCGAGGGTTAGATTTGGAGATGAATTAAATTCATCAAGTGATGTCGTGCTCAAGAAAAGTGTAAACCAGTGGACCTAAACAGAATAATCATGAAACTAGGATTGATTCCACATCCGGAAGGAGGTCACTACCGGGAAACATACCGGGCAAGTCACAATGACGGAGACCGTGGAGTCGTGTCCTCGATTTACTACCTGCTCGGGAAAGGGGAAATCTCTCGCTGGCATCGGGTTGATGCGGTCGAGATATGGAATTTTCATGCCGGTGACATACTATATCTTGAGGTATCGGAAAATGGATTTGATATCATAACCTACAATCTAGGTTTCGATGCCAATGCCCAGCCGCAAGCAATTGTACCAGTTGGAGCATGGCAACGTGCATGGTCGAAGGGAGACTGGACCCTTGTCGGGTGTACAGTGGCACCGGCATTCGAATTCGACGGGTTCGAACTTGCACCATCGGGGTGGTCACCGTCGCATAACAATCCATGAATTGAAGAATCACAACCGATCGATTCCTGCGATTACGAGGTGATTCCCCCATGATTTAAGAATTTATCACTAACGGATTGATAGTTACAAGGATAGACGTAACCCTTTCCATACCTGAATATCCCCCCACCACACACACAGATCTGTTTCAGCTAATATTCATCTATCCCAAGGACAATGATTGTTTAGACATAGCAAACTGGTGTGATATTCTACCAATTTCAAAGAAAATTTTCCCCTGCATGATCACGGAAGACATCTGCATCACGTATGTATCTTATGACTGTTGATGGATTGGTATGTCTGGTAATCTCCATAATCTTGTCCATACGGGCATTGTGAACTGCGGCACTGGTAATAAAACCAGCCCGTAGTGAATGCCCTGATACTTCATTGGGATTGATACCGATTGCCTTCGAATATTTTTTTACCAGCCTTGGTATATCGGAATGATGCAATGGATTACCATTAATGACACTTCCTCGTCTCATGGTCCTAAACAGATGTCCCTGGGTAATACCAAAAGCGGAAATCCAGTCCTGCAGCCTATCGATGGGTCTGATCCTTCTACCTTGAGGTACTGCAATACGATAACTTTTGCTAAATTGGTCAGTTTTCGATTTTCTGATGGTAATAAACATTTTCTTTGTATCCCAACGATCGATAGGAGGGATTATTTCAATATCACTGATCATCAAGCCACATATTTCAGATCTGCGAAGAGCTGCTGCAAAACCCACGGCCAGAATTGCTTTGTCTCTAACCCCAATCAAGCTTGTACCACAAAGTTCCAGCATCTGTAATACATGATGGTCCCTTAGTGCTTTCACACGACGGGGAGGTTGTCCTCTATATCGTGCCAAACCTTTCAAAACGGCACTGACCTTGGGTGATCGCGTTGGTGAAACCATCCCCGCCTCGTTGTATTTGTTTGCAATGGCACTCTTGTACAATGTTAACGTACTCAAAGATAATGGTTCATCTTGATTTACAGTGGCATTCTCAGAACGGGGTACCTGGGAAAGAAATAGTAAAAATTTGGCAACATCTTCCTGTGTGGCTTTCAGGGATTCTATACCCCTGGAAACACAGTAATCATGAAAAACATTCCAACCCTTCTCGTAAGCGATACGAGAATTTTCAGCTAGTGAAAGGGAAAGAATATCTCCAAAATGAGATTTATCTTTATTGATTTTATTTGGCATAAGTGCACTCCTACATCTAGAATTAAATGAGGTTGATGGACTTACACGCTTAAGTTGAACCTGTAGAGGAACTAGTTGTTTAATCCAATGTATTGAGGAATGGAATCAGGTTAATCTGCCTTGGCATGTATGAAAGAACTTGAGGTTTTAATCTGGGAATTTTGACCAAAAGCACTTGGTATTTTCAAGAAGAAATCCTACTAATAAAGCGTATGGTTTTCTATACAAAAACGATATTGAGTAAATTTACTCAATAGCGTAATGAAATTTTATGGAAGAGTTTAGAAGATCATTAGTTTCAACCTCAGTAAATCGTCTGCACGAGATACCTAAAACCTTAATTTACATTACAAATCCATGTAGACATGGGATTCCGCTTTTGCACCAGGTTGTGTAACTGCACCTTCCCTTGTAGGTCCGACAAGTTGGGCGTATTTCCAAAGGGCACCTGAACTGTAGTAGGTTTTTCTGGGACCTTTCCATTCAGTCTTGCGCTGGGTTAATTCCTCATCAGAGAGATCGACTTCAAGCGTTCCCTTGAGGGCATCAATGGTAATGATATCGCCATCCTTGAGCAGGGCAATGGGACCACCATGGGCGGATTCTGGTCCAATATGACCTACACAGAAGCCCCTTGTTGCACCCGAAAATCTACCATCGGTAATCAAGGCCACTTTCTTGCCCATTCCCTGACCGGAAAGGGCTGCAGTCGTGGAGAGCATTTCCCGCATCCCGGGCCCGCCAGCTGGTCCTTCATTACGTATGACTATAACTTCACCTTCCTTGTAATCTCTCTGCTTTACCGCTTCAAAGGCATCCTCCTCACATTCAAATACATTGGCCGGACCCGAGAACACGATCTGATCCTTCTCCATGCCGGCGATTTTGACGATGGCTCCATCCGGTGCGAGATTACCCCTGAGACCAACTACACCACCAGTCTCTGACAACGGGGTTGCTGCTGGGTAAATCACACGACCATCGGCTTCCCTTTCCACAAGGTCAAGTTCTTCCCCAACGGTTTTACCCGAGACCACAATGCAATCCTCGTGGATAAGGCCGATCTTGCGGAGCTCCTTCATGACAACTGGAACACCACCTGCTTCATAGAGATCCTTGGCAACGTACTTGCCACCTGGTTTCATGTCCACGAAATAAGGTGTACTCTTGAAAATATCACAAACATCCAGCAGATCAAAGTCGATACCAGCTTCATTGGCGATGGCCGGCAAGTGAAGTCCCGCGTTGGTGGAACCTCCTGTACAAGCGACAACCCTGGCTGCATTTTCCAGTGATTTGCGGGTTACGACATCCCTGGCACGTATATTGGCTTCCAAAAGCCCCATTACGGCACGACCCGAAGCTTCACAGAATTGATCCCGGCTTTCATATGGTGCAGGTGCACCCGACGAATTGAACAATGCAAGACCAACAGCTTCCGAAACACAAGCCATGGTATTTGCGGTAAATTGACCTCCACAGGCACCGGCCGAGGGGCATGCAACCCGTTCCAGTATGGCAAGTTCAGCATCTGACATGTTACCTGCCTGGTGTCTGCCCACTGCTTCAAACACATCCTGAACTGTGACATCCTTGCCATCAAGTCGAC
>WTGT01000041.1 GCA_011523445.1 Paracoccaceae bacterium | reverse complement strand
ATACATCACCCGTCTGACCTTGCAATAGTTTTTTTGCCAAAAAGTAAACGGGAAGGGTGATAAACAATCCAAAAAATACCGGTATCAACCCACTTGGGCCAAGGAAAAGGAGGATGGGCAGGAGAGATATGATCAAGCAAATTGCCGCCGACCAAAGGGGAATCTTCCCGACTGATGACGATAACCCCGTTTCTCTGGCACTGGGAAGAACCATCATGAAGGGTACAAGTACAGACCTTGAGACTACGCATACGACAATAATGGGACCTACAAGGAAGCCACTTTCAAAGAGGAACTTTAACAAAATCCATCTGAACATTATGGAGATGATCAAGGACAGGACACCAAAGGTCCCAATCCTGCTGTCCTTCATTATATCCAATCGTTTTTCCGGTGTATTCCCGCCCCACAACCCATCACAGGTATCCGCCAATCCATCCTCATGAAAACCACCAGTGATAAATATCAAAAGAGTTATTATAATCAGTGCTGAAAGTTCGGGGGGTGCTTCAAGGGAATTGATGACCTCGGCAATGATACCGACCACAAGGCCTATCATGCCACCAATAATTGGCCAAGACCAGGCCGTAGTACCTAGAATTGGATGCTCAACTCCGGATTTGACAGGGATTCTAGTAAAAAGGCCTAGGGATATGGCAAGATCCGATGCTATTTTTTTTGGAAGTTGCAGCATTTGCATTATGGAAAATTGTCCCCAAAAAACTTTATTTCTAGAATGCCAGATTAAATCCAATCGGAAAAGAAATTAACACATGAATAAGGTTTTATCCAACAAGCAAAATGATCGTGATCCCTTTGAACTTGTTCAGGAATCACTGCAATACCTCCCACAACCTAATTCTGAGCATATTAATGAAGCCACAACCAGGAACAGGGAATTAACCAAGCCTTTGGGTTCATTGGGAAGGCTTGAGGACCTTGCCATCTGGTATGCTGGTTGGCAGGGGGCTAGGAAAAGGGATATCGATTCCATCCTGATTGCAATTTTTGCAGGCAATCACGGGGTTGCCCGAAGTGGAGTTTCAGCCTTCCCCATAGAAGTGACCCATCAGATGGTTGGCAATTTCCAACAGGGAGGGGCAGCAATCAATCAATTGGCAAGTCTCCTGCCTTCAACCTTGAAGGTAGTCCCGATTGATCTGGATGTGCCTACAAGAGATTTCACCGAGGAAGAGGCCATGAGTAGGGAAGAATTTTCTGAAGCCTTTTACCTGGGTTTTGAAGCGATAGATGAGAGACATGATCTGGTTATTCCCGGGGAGATGGGTATCGGCAACACGACTTCAGCTGCAGCTATTGCAACTGCCCTTTTTGGTGGTGATGCAAAGGATTGGGCAGGGAAGGGTACTGGCATTGATGATCACCAGCTTGGGCTGAAGATAGAGGTAATTAACAAGGGATTGAAACGACATGGGGAAAGGCTGGATTCACCTCTGGAGGTACTCAGGTGCATGGGCGGAAGGGAACTCGTTGCACTGGCAGGAGCAATATTCAGTGCCCGGTTAAAGTCCATCCCGGTTATTTTGGACGGTTATATATGTACTTCCGTAGCTGCGGTATTGTTCAAAATCGACCAGGAACTATTGGCCCATGTTGTAGCTGGACATCAGTCTGCTGAACAAGCACATGCTCAATTATTGAAGGAAATGAATCTCAGGCCCTTGCTGAATTTGGATATGAGATTGGGAGAAGCTTCCGGGGCTGGGGTAGCAGCTCATATCCTCAGGGCAGCAGTAAGATGTCATGGTGGGATGGCAACCTTTTCTGAGGCAATGGTTGCAAACAAAAGTTGAATTCCCGAAGGTCACGATTTGTGGGAATTTTTCGTAAATTCATCCTGATCAATAACCTCTCCCTTCACTGGTATGACTTCGATTTCTGGTGCGTCAACTTCCTTCATATCTGTATCGGAGGTAATATTGGAATCAATTTCCGCCCGCTCGGATAAGCCCTCACCGTGAGGCAGATCTTCCTTGGGGATGCCTATAGAGCAGTCAATGGATTTGTTCAGGTCCCTGATCTTGTTAAGAAAAGCCTGATTTTTTTCCAAGGGGATATCAGGGTCCCATACAGCGGCCAATTCTCTGGTTGCCCGCCGATTGAATTTGTAAAAACCTCTGGTTCGGATATGGGCTTCCTCTTCCGGTATTCCCATTTTTTGCAGGACATATCTTCCTGCCCGGAGTGAACTATCGAAGGTTTCCCTGACAATATCTGACGCTCCTGCTTGGTACAGCTCAAATACATGCTGGCGATCCAAGGCTCTTGTAATGATATGAAGGTCTGGCCGTTTTCTTCTTGCATACTGCACGATTTCAGTAATGTTTTCCCGCTTATCAATTGCCACTACCAAAATTGCTGCATTGGCCAAACCCGCCGATTCTATCAATTCGGGTCTTGTGGGATCACCTAAGAATGCCTTGTAACCCAAGGTACGCATGAGTTTGACTTTTTGGTAATTGCTGTCAAGTACAGTTGTCTTATACCCATTGGCAGCAACCATATCGTTTACCACTTCTCCGAATCTTCCGATCCCTGCTATGATGATTTCACCCTCTTCAGTTATATCATCGGTAAGAGGATCGCCTTCTATCCCCTTTTTTCTGGCAATGTACTCATAGGCAATAAACAAGGCCGGTGTAAAAACCAATGACAGGGTAACCACCAGGATCAGAATATTTTCCTCACCCTTGATAATAACTCCGGTCTGAGACATGAATTGTAAAAGAATAAAGGCAAATTCACCCCCTTGTGCCAAACCAAGAACAAATAACCATTTGTCTCGTCCCCTGATCTTGAAAATCAAAGACAACGCATAGAGGACACCAACTTTTATGGCTATCAATCCAAAGGTTAACAAAAAGACAAAAAACAGATTCTGGTAAAGGGTAAGAAAGTTAATCCCCGATCCGACAGTGATGAAAAACAGCCCAAGAAACAACCCTTTGAATGGTTCGATGTGCGAACGCATTTCATGACGAAATTCGGAGGTGGCCAGGACGACACCTGCTAAAAATGTTCCCAAGGCAGGTGAAAATCCGACCAGTGTCATCATCAGCGAGGCAAATACAACTACAAAAAGGGTAGCTGCAGTAGATATTTCGATCAATCCCGAGGAGCTGATATAATGAAACATCGGTCGTACCACAAAATATCCAAAGGCAACAACCAATATAATTGAGACAAGGGTAATTCCGGCACTTCCCCATGGTGGAAGTTGCTCGATCAGGGTCAAGGCGATTCCCAATCCCTCTTCACCAGAAGTTGAATGGGCACCATGCAATTCGGCTTCAACTACAGTGGTCGGATTGGTTGCCAGCAATGGAATTACGATCAGCATCGGAATAAAGGCAACATCCTGGGTAAGCAAAACAGATAGTGTGGACCTGCCGCCTTCAGATTGAGTCAATCCTTTCTCCGACAGCGTTTGCAGTACCATTGCTGTTGACGACAAGGAGAAGGCCAAACCCAGGGCAATGCTTTCACCGGTTTGGTATCCTAAAAATTTAAAGGCTAAAGCCAGGGCAAAGGTCGTCAATACAATCTGCAAACCGCCAAGTCCGAGAAGTTTTGTTCGCAATTGCCATAGTTGCTTGGGCTCCAATTCCAATCCTATGACAAAGAGAAGCATTATGATACCAAACTCGGCTACTCCATGAAGGTCCGAGAAACCGGTTCCCAGCAGGAGATTCAACTGACCTATGATTATGCCAGCGAAAAGGTACCCTAGAACCGATCCCAACCCCCACTTCTTTGACAGAGGAACCGCGATAACGGCTGCGGCAAGATAAATCGTTGCTTGAAAAAGAAAATTATCCACTTTCTATACACTTGGAATGTTGGTAGTATGCTTCAACCCTTACTGGGAACATGGGTAATTATTATTGAAGAAGTGAAACAAACCATAATCACAATATTATTTATAAACCAGTCAACAATTCAAAGATATTTCAGGACTGCATAATCCAGATGGAGAATACCAAAGAATTCCAAGGGGTTGAAATTCTTTTCCCCTACCTAGAGGAAGATCAGGCCTGACAAGCGTCAGGAGAAATATTCAGGGGTTAAACAGGCAATGAATTTTTTTTCTACCCGAAACAGGCCATTTCATCTGGGGCCATTCCCATTGGAGAAATTGCATCGTACCGAGGTTGAACCCGACATTGCTGCCGTATCAGAGATGACTCCCTTGGCATTCACTTCCGAAAACCCTGAATCAATTTCCCATTCAATTGCAAGATTCCTGGCCTTGATGGATACTGTCCGAGATGGCAATTGCAATGATATCAAGGCTGAAATACCTGAGGACCTGACGGAAAGATCAAATCACTTCAAGGCCGCAAGCTATTATTTTGATGCTTCCATGGTGGGCATAACATCACTTTCCCCTGCCCACCAATTGGAAACTCCAATCAGAAATCCCATGATTGATGGAATAAGAAAGGAATTGGAAGAAGGCCAACCAACCACCTATGCAGCTGGTGTTGATGCCATTTATGCAGATATTCTTGAAGCCACAAAAAGGAAATATCAAAATATTTCTTCTCATAAATCAGCTTTGGTGTTCCTGATTGAATATACACGTGATCCAACCCCTGATGAAAAGGGAACGGAGTGGATTATCGGTACCCAAAGGGAACGCGCTGCATTACTGACAGCCAATGTTTCCGTTGTCATAGCAAATTACCTCCGTTTGCTTGGATTTTCCGCTCGCAGCCATAGCCAAACAACTACCGAGGTTGATCTGAACAGGCTGGCTGTCTCTTCAGGGCTATGTCTGGTTAGTGATGGAAAACTGGTCAATCCGTTTGTAGAAGATAGATTTGGTCTGGCCGCCGTAACAACTGATTTGAAGCTTAAACCAGATATGCCTCTTAGTGTTAGTGGAAGGGGTCAGGTAACCTTGAATAACAAAATGGCCTGGCAGTTTGGTGTTGGCACTGGTAAGAGAAAAAGTACAAGCATACCTTACAAAGATAGGGAATTCAGACTTGGACCTCATCCTTTCGAAAAAATAAAGAGGGTTAAGAAACCCACCACACTGATTGATGAAGCCAGGGTCCCCAGATTCCCCAAAAGGGCAGATTTTTTTGCAAGGGCTCTTTTTGGAGATATGGGAAAGTCGGTTCAGGAAGCAGCCAAAGGTGGCTTTTACGTTATGAAAAGCCCTATTGGAGCTTGTGCCCGTAGGGCTTTGGGAGCCTTGTTATTGCTTCAATTTGGTGATGCCCGGGGACCGATCAGTAAAAGTACTGAGTGTCCTGAGGCCAATGCCGACAATATCAAGGCAGCTTGTTACTACCTATCAACAGATGCTGTAGGTTTGTCCCGTGCACCTGAATGGGCATATTACTCTCATGATTCTGGTGGGAACGAACTAAAACCGTATCATGACAATGCCATCTCCATGCTTTTTGATCAAGGGTATGACACCATGGAGGGGGCTTCAGGAGATGATTGGATTTCTGTTGCCCAGTCGATGCGGGCTTACCTCAGGTTTTCCCTGATAGGAGGAGTCATCGCCGAGCAAATAAGACGTCTGGGATATTCGGCCAGAGTCCATTCCGTCTTGGATAGCGAGGTCATGCAACCGCCATTACTGCTGCTTTCGGGATTGGGTGAGGTAAGCCGAATAGGAGAAGTGATATTAAATCCCTTCCTAGGTCCGAGATTGAAAGCCGGTGCAGTAACAACTTCAATGCCCATGAAACATGACAAACCAATTGATTTTGGTCTCCAAAGGTTTTGTGAATCATGCAACAAGTGTGCAAGAGAATGCCCATCTGGAGCCATAACAGCTGGCCCCAAACTGATGTACAATGGGTATGAAATTTGGAAGTCCGATGCCGAGAAGTGTACAAGGTATCGCCTGACCAATTCGGCTGGTGGGATGTGTGGGAGGTGCATGAAAACCTGTCCCTGGAATCTTGAGGGGCTGTTTGCAGAGGCACCTTTTAGATGGGTCGCAACCAATGTTCCGATTATGGCCAAACCCTTGGCAAAACTGGATGATTATGTAGGAAGAGGTGAAATAAATCCGATCAAGAAATGGTGGTGGGATATCGAACTCAATCGTGAATCAGGGCAATATGTTTTGGCCAAAGCTACCCATGAAAGGGGGTTAACCAAAGATCTTGACCTGAAATACGAGGACCAGACCCTTGCCGTCTATCCTGCTGACAAAATGCCAAAACCTTATCCAATAGTTCATATTCTGAATAGGGAAGAAGGCATCCTCAGGTACAAGGAACTCCTTACTCCTCAAGAATACCGCAAACGAATTGAAAAGGGAGAAATCTATGATTTGGTTCCTCAAGCTCCCATGATAGAAGGTGTCCCCCCTGTTATTCAGGTCGAGGTCAAGGAGAGGGAAGATTATTCCACAGAACAATTCAAGGTTGAATTATCAAGGAGGGATGGAGAACCATTGCCGGAATTTACAGCGGGTTCTCATGTTGATGTAGTGATAGCGCCGGAATTCCAGAGGCAGTTTTCACTCGCTGGCGATCCCAACGACAATTCCAGATATGTACTTGGTGTCCAGAATGAAAAAGAGGGCAGAGGTGGTTCTAACCTCATGTACAGAATATTCAGAAAGGGGCGCAAGACCCATATTTCACTTCCAAGAAACCATTTCCAGCTTGACATGAATGGCAAGTTCTACCTGCTGATGGCCGGGGGTATTGGTGTTACCCCGCTTATTTCGATGGCACATGAATTAAACCGTTCCGGTAAATCCTTTGAGCTGCATTACAGCTCAAGAAATCACGAACAATATGCTTTCTCAGATGAATTGAGAAAAGTTGAGTGGGCTTCTGCAGTTAAATTTTACTTTTCCGATTTGAACTCTCGAGCTCGGCTAGAAGAGGTCATTCCAGGCTATCATGAAGGGTATTTGCTTTATGTATGTGGAAGTGAACGCTATATGAGTTTCGTGCTGGAAATGGCCACTCAAAAGGGTTGGCCTGAGGAAAGTCTGGCTCAGGAGTTTTTCTCTGTTCCCGAACCACCTGAAAGGGAAAATTATCCCTTTAACCTGAATTTGACCAAAAGTTCATTGATTGTACCGGTTTCAAAGGATGAGAGTGCCCTTGAGGCATTGGCCAAAAAAGGAATAATTGTTGATACAAAATGCTCTGATGGAATTTGTGGTGTTTGCCATGTGAATTATTCGGAAGGGAATGTTGACCATCGGGATTATGTGCTTTCAAAGAGGGAAAGGGAAGGAAAAATGCTCCTATGTTGTTCCCGAGCCGTTTCCAAGGATGAGACCCTATCAATTGATCTGTAAATAGGTATCATAGCCTGTCCCATAAGTGACCCACAACCGCATTTTGGCATTCCAAAAACAATAACGATTTGGATGAATATTATTATTTATTTGTTTGGCTAACCCGGATTATCACGAATTAATTGGTTTTCTTCAGCTTCTATGAGTTTTGCCAGGGATCTGCGAAACAGTTTGGCTCCAGCATCCAAACCAAGGTCAATGTTGGGTGAGGTCTTGTTTGCCATGCCTTCATGGACTGCCACCAATATGTCACGATCTTCCTCGAAGGCAAAATAGGCCCCTTTGTTCATTTGTTCTGAAACCTCCTTGTTATGAGGTTCGGTATTGCGGTGTTGAAACCAGAAATACCGCGTTTTATTCTCAGAAATCGGGGTCATGAAATTGTAGGAAATGTTAATGAGTGTTTCGGGAATTGGGTCGGCTCCCTTTCCGCCGGTTCCCACAGGGGTATAAACTGATTTATTAACACCAATGGCCGGAAAGCACATTTCATAGTGTTGCAGTCGATCACAAGGGCCCTCAAATTTAACCAGCTTGGCATAATAAGGCGATGGCATCTTACCGCTTATCCACCGGTGAACGATGACCCCTTGTGGTGTTTTTTCAACTTCAAGGGGTTGGTCCTCAGTACCTGCACCAGCAAAGGTCGTTACATGTACCCAGGCAACATGACTGGGATCCAAAAGATTATCGGCAACCCAAAGATAATTACAATCTATATCAAGAACACCACCATCGGTGTAACCCCAATCGGAATTGTCATAATTTTCCACATAAAAGATTTTGTTGGGATCAGCCAATTCGGGATCACCCATCCAAATCCACAAAAATCTGTAACGATCGATTACCGGATAGGATTTAACCTTGGCCCTTGGGGGAATGCTGTCTGGTTGGGTTGGTGCAAAGACGCATTTGCCTGCTCCATCAAAGGTTAATCCATGATATCCGCATTCAATGTTGTCATTAACAATTTTACCCATGGAAAGAGGTAGTTTCCTGTGGGGACAGGCATTTTCCAGTGCAACAGGAGTCCCGTCCTGCCTTCGGTAAAATACAATATTCTCGTCAAGATATCTTTCTGCCTTCAATTCATTGGTGAAGTCCTTGCTCCAACCAGCAACATACCAAGCATTTTTCAGAAACATAAAATATCCTCACGTTTTTCCGGTAAAAAAAATCATACAATTATTATAACTACCTTAGAATCTGGACCATACCTTCTTGAACCCTAGCTTCAACCATGATCAGTTTTCTTGTTGCCGGGCTGGCTTTTGGTTCACCGGTACGGGCATCAAAAAGCCCTTGATGAAGGGGGCATTCTATCGTTTTTCCATCAAAATACCCATAGCAAAGGTTGGCACCCTGATGTGAACATCTTGCTAGGCTGACAAAAATCCCGTCAACCGTATCGTATACAGCCAAATCCAATGATCCAAGTTTGGCTGGGGTCACATCATTTTTTTCCAATTCAGAAACAGGAACCAAATCCCGCCAAAGTTTCTCCTTCATGATCAATTTTGGTTTTTGATTTTATCGGATCTTGGCTTGAACCCAAGGATTTGGGAAATGATATCAAAGTGGGCTCCCCAATACCCCCTACGTTCTACATGAACAAATCCCTCTAGTTTCTTGTGAAGTTTCGGAAGGGCATGAAAGGGAATAGATGATGCATAATGATGTTCAGCATGATAATTCATGTTCCAGCACAAAAACCGCATGGGCAATGAAACAAGACTTGTACGTGTATTCTGTTTCATATCTGTAATATTGGGCCTTCCAACATGCTCAGCCATTCTGATTGCCCTCATTACGGGTTCACCAATAAACACTGGCAACCACCAATACCATATCACTCCCCACCAATCACCATACCAGCTGGCTAGGATTATGATTGCATAGCCGAGGGAATAAAGCCGGGCTTCCAATATCACGGATGATCGTTCCTCAGGGGGAATGAATTCCTTCTCGACCTCGGAAATTCTGCCCAGCGTATGGTTGAACAGCTCGCTGAATTTAGCTTTCCAGTAGGGGATCGAGGACACATACCAGAGGTATTTCCACAAGGATATCGGGAGTTCGATCAGTTCAGGATCCTTTCCCAGGATTTGAGTATAGGTGTGATGATTGCAATGTTCATATCTGAAAAACTTGTTGGGAATCACCAAAACAAATCCACAATAAGTACCTATGATTTCGTTCAACCATCTGGTTTTGAATGGTGTGTAGTGGCAACATTCATGTTGAAGTGAAAAATGATGGACTAGAATAATTCCATGAAGAAACATTGCTGGAATCATCCACAGGCTTCCCTGGGTCAACAGGATAAGCAAACCTGTCGCACAATAACAAAGTATGAAGATGAGAAGGTGAAGCAGTCCCGGTCCATTGGACCTGGTCATCAACTCCTTCAACTCTTTTCGGGTGAGAACGCCATCTTTCATGGCTTGGGAAATTGGTGTTAAAACTTCCTCAGCCACTCATTCTTTCCCCATCTCTGTAAATTCTCCTTTGAAAACCGTTGTTTGGTTTGGATTCCTGTTGAAAATACCAAAAAGTACCTTTTTCTGCTATTCAAGCAATAAAGTTGTATTGCAAAATAATTTGGTTTTTTTTACTTGTTTTCAATCCAAGGAATATATTGAAACAAAGTTTTGCCGAGAACAAAATGAAAGGAATTGAGAAAGGCTTGCATAATCTTCTGGTAAGGTGTGCCAAGATTGACAGTCAAAACAGGGTCTTGATTGTACATGAAGAAGAGAAGTATGGCTTTTGTGATTTGAATGCTGTTGTTCAGGCCAAGAGTTATTGTGACAAGCTGGGTGCCGACACCGAAGTCATAGAAATTCCCTTCACACCGGAAGCTCCGGTAATTTCACCTCCCATCCGGCGACAAATGGAGGAGGCAGACATAGTCATCTTCTTCGCCAGATTGGTTGACCAAATGCGATTTCGGGATTTTCCGAGCTGTTCTAAGACAATTATGAATTACGCCTCAACAACCTCAAGGTTGGAATCAAACTTCGGATGTGCAAATTACGAGGAATACTGCAACCTGAAATTCCATCTGGACGATGTTTTCTCAAAAGCCGAGGAAATCAGGGTGACCTGTCAAAGGGGAACCGACTTTGCTGGTCCTGGTGATAGAATGATGGGGAAAGAGGGCGATGTCAGCATCATCCGTTACCCCATGTTGGTATTTTCGCCCATTTCTGTTAAAGGCTTTTCCGGAAAAATTGCCATACCCGGGTTCTTGGTTGGTACGAGTACTAACTTTTACCCAAATTATTTACTTGAGTTGGAAGAAACCCTGTTTGTTGTGTTTGAAGGAGAACGCTTGGTGAGATTTGAAGGAAAGGCATCAGATGTAGACAGGACAAATGCCCATTTGGATTTTGTATCAGAACGATACGGGTTGGACAGGAATAGGGTTTTTTCTTGGCATGCAGGTATCCATCCAGGTAATACTTATCATGAAAATGCAAGGATCAATCCCATGGTCTGGTGTAGTTCTTGTTTTGGTAATCCAAGGTTATTGCATTTCCATACATGTGGAAATGAACCACCTGGTGAAATTTCATGGAATGTTTTGGATCCAACCATCAGTGTCGATGGAGTTGAAATATGGACCGAGGGTACATTCAATCCCCACACGGTACCTGGGGCAACCATGATTCTGGACCGAAGTCCCGATATAAAAGAGCTTATGGACCATCCAGGAAGAGAAATCGGCCTGAATCTTTAATTAGGGACATATGGAATAGAATTACAGATTCAAATGTGGAAAATCATATGTCAGCCTGGATAAGAATGATCAAGGACGAGGAAGCGGATCAGAGCTTGCTTGAAACTCTGAAACTTGCCAGAACTCCTCATGGAACTGTAGATAATGTAATGAGAGTACATTCGCTTCGACCACATACCATGAAGGGCCATCTTAAACTATACAAGTCGGTCCTGCACGATGACTCGAATACAATTCCCATGTGGTTTCAGGAAACTTTGGGGAGTTATGTGTCATTTCTTAATGGCTGTGATTACTCCTTTGCCAATCATTGGAAGAATGCCGAAACCCTCATTGACTCCAAGGAACGTAGCAATTTGATCAAACAAGCCTTTGAAGCAAGAAAACTAGAATTGGTTTTTGAGGGAAAGGAACTCGAAATTCTTCGCTATGCCGAAAAATTAACACTTAAGCCCAATTCGATGGTGAAGGAGGATATCATAAAGCTAAGGATGGCTGGTTGGACGGATGGTGAGATTTTGGAAGCCAACCAGATCGTGGGTTATTTTTGTTATGCCAATAGGTTGCTTAACGGACTTGGTGTTTCGACCGAAGGTGATGTTATTGGTTATTACTCCACGGCAAACCAAAAGTAATAATGGCATTACCGGAACTGAAAATGTGGTTTGTGATATTTAATTCTTTAAAGTGAAGGTTGGTTTGCAAAAATATTCACTTTATTCTTTAGTTCGTAATTCCTTTACCAGACATAGAAATTGGTCACCTGCCTGGATAAATAATGACCTGAAAAAGAGTTATGACGTAATTATTATTGGAGGTGGGGGGCATGGTCTGGCCACGGCCTATTACCTTGCTAAAGATCATGGTGTTACCAATATTGCCGTTCTGGAAAGGGGATGGCTTGGAGGTGGTAATGTTGCCCGTAACACGGTTACCATCAGATCCAATTACCTCAGGCAGGAAAGCATACCGTTCTTTATAAAATCCGTTGAGATGTATGAGGGCCTTTCCAATGAGCTTAATTTCAATCTCATGCACTCGCGGAGATCCATGATAGACATTATCCAGACCTATCCCAAACTTCGGGAAATCACCAGAAAAATGTATACCATGGATATTTTTGGCTCAACCTATAAACCCATCAGTGTATCGGAAATTCGAAGGAGAATACCTACGCTTACCGGAGGAGGTAAGGATTCACGTTTGCCGATAATTGCTGGTATGGTTCACCCGGAAGGTGCCGTTAACCGACATGATGCGGTAGCCTGGGGGTATGCTAGGGCTGCTAGCTCGCTAGGTGTTGAAATACACCAGAATACAAAGGTTAATTCACTTCTAAAAAATGAGGACGGAACAATCAGAGGTGTTTCAACGGTGAAGGGGGATATCTTGGCAGATAGGGTTGCAGTAGCAGTTTCAGGACATACAACCCAGTTGACCGATACAGTCGGGCTAAGATTGCCCCTCAGGTCATTCAATTTGTCGGCCTTTGTTTCAGAACCCATAAAACCCATGATTGATGTTGTAGTGAACTGTCCGGATCTGGGTGTTTATTTATCCCAAACCGCGAAAGGTGAACTGGTAATTGGTGGGGCTCCTGACCCAGGTCAATCCTTCAGGCGGGGAACAAATCAATTGGTTTTTGAAAGGACCGTTGGCGCCATGCTCGAATTGTTTCCATCGTTCAAGAAATTGAAATTGCTGAGACAGTGGGGTGGTACTGTGGATATCGCGCCTGACGCTTCCCCAATTATTTCAGAAACCGAAATCCCGGGGCTGTATATTACAGCAGGTTGGTGGGGAGGTTACAAGGCAATCCCGGCAGGAGGATTGACATTCGCCAATTTGATTGCAACCAACACTCCTCATCAGTTGACAAAATCATTTACCCTGGATCGTTTTGAAACGCTGGATTACATCCTGGAACCGGGGACAACAACGAGGGTATAAGGGCATGTTGATTATTGATTGCCCATTTTGCGGGCCCAGAGATGAAAGAGAATTTGAATATTGTGGACCTTACAGGGAACGCCGACCGGACAAGATGGACAATCTGTCAGCATCCGACTTTATTGATTACCTGATAGTACCTGAAAATCCTGAAGGTGTGGGCCGGGAATTTTGGTGGCACAAGAGAGGATGTGGAGAGTGGCTGTTGGTTGTCAGGGACACCAGAACACACCAGATATTGAGCACGGCTGAGGCAGATGCTGAATAAGTATAGACTAACAACCGGTGGAGCCATTGATCGCAAGGTGCCCATAAAATTTACCTTTAATGGTAAAATAATAGAAGGTTACCTAGGCGATACCGTAGCTTCAGCTCTTTTATCCAATGGCATTAACACCACGGGAAGAAGTTTTAAGTACCATCGACCTAGGGGTATTATATCAGCCGGTTTGGAAGAAGCTGGAACATTTATAGAGGTTATGGGCAAGAAGGGAGCCTCTTCGTTCCCTGCCACAATGGTTCCAATCGAGGAAGGGTTGAGAGTTAAAAGTATCAATTGCTGGCCTAATCCAAGCGTTGATTTTGGCCAGGTAATGCAATTGATTTCACCGCTGATTCCATCTGGCTTTTACTACAAGACGTTTTTCCAACCGCAATGGAAGACCTTTGAGCCCTTTATCAGAAAAATGGCCGGTTTGGCTGATATTCCCGAAAGTGAAAACAGTACAACCACTTACGATTCACGAGATACCCATTGTGAATTTTTGGTAATTGGGGGTGGGGTAGCAGGTTTGGTTGCAGCACTTATGACCGCCCGAACAGGCAAAAGGGTTGTTTTCGTCGATAACCATATGGAAACTTTCGGCAATTGGTCTCTGCCTCTGAACGAAAGTTCAAGTATCAAACAATGGGTACAAACCCTGATGGATGAGCTAAATGGTTATTCTAATGTCAGAATTCTCACTAAAACCATGGCTTGGGGTTATCGTGAACAAAACCTTGTATTGGCCTACGAGACAAGGGACGTTGGGAAAAGGGAGCTGGCTTGGAGAATCAGGTCAAGGAATGTAATCCTGTCAATGGGATGCACAGAGAGGGGACTTGTCTTTCCCCACAATGATCGTCCTGGAATCATGCTGGCCTCGGGCTTGCTGAACTATTGCAGAAACTATGCAGTTATCCCTGGCGACAGAATCATTCTCTATACGAACAACAACAGCATCAAGGTCTTGGCAAAAGCTCTTCTGGAGAAGGGGAAGGAAATTGTTGCCATTATTGATACTCATGAGGAAGGATTAAGTGACTATACCGATTTACCAAAGGATATAGCTGTTTATTCCGGCCATGAGATCAACATGACAACAGGCTGGAACAGGTTCAGGACTGTCATTGCTTCACCGATAATGGGAGGCAAGTCTATAACCTTGCATGGTGATCTACTTGCTGTGTCAGGGGGATGGAATCCGAATCTCCAGTTATGGATACAGTCGGGCGGATTATTTTCATATGCCGATGAATTGGCAACCTTTGTCCCTACAAATTCAGAGCAAAATGTAATCGCTGTCGGATCACTTGCCGGGAAATTTGATTTTACCGGGGAAATAACCGATACCGTTCAGAAGATTTCAGACTTGATAACAACCTCGGGATTGGACATCAAACCGTTTCAAATACCGGAAATTGATAAACTGCAAGATAAATATTCAATTCGTCCCTACTGGGAAAGTGAGAATGCTGATGTTGGATCAAAGTCCTTCGTGGATTTGATGAATGATGTTACCTTGGCAGATATTAAACTGGCCTTGAGGGAAGGTTATGACGATATTGAGCTGGTCAAGCGGTATACGACCCTGGGAATGGGGCTGGACCAAGGTAAAACAGGTAATGTTAATGCCAGTGGAATAATTTCGAATGCCACCGGTAAAACACTCGATGAAGTAGGTTTGATAAAGTATCGATCCCCTGTTTCGCCAGTATCTTTTGGAGTACTCGGCAAACCCGAGGGAGAAATCGTCAAACCATATAAAACGACACCAATTACCAAATGGAATAGGGAAAATGGTGCAGTCCTCTATGAGGCCGGGGCTAATTGGAAGCGTCCCGGATATTACTTATTAAGAGATGAATCCATGATGGATGCCATAAACCGTGAAGCAATGGCTGCCAGGACCGGTTTGGCAATTTATGATGGCTCACCCCTGGCTACTTTTGAAGTCAAGGGAAAAGATGCTGCAAGATTTTTGGAATTGATTTTTACCATCCCAATTCATGACATTCCCGTGGGTATGGGCAGATATGGACTTATGTTGACGGAAGAGGGTTTTATCCTGGATGATGGGGTCTGTTTCAATATGGCCGAAAATTGGTACCAACTTTCCTTGTCAACTGGAAATGTGGATTTGGTGCATCAACATCTGGAAAAGCACCTGCAATATGATTTTACGCATCTGGATGTAACACTTACCAATTTAACCCTGCAATGGATGAATGCTACGGTTTGTGGTTCCAAGGCCAGAACGTTTTTGCAGCAATTTACAACAGACATTGACCTTACCCCTGAAGCATTTCCCTTCATGGGCATCAGGGATGGTGAATTCAATGGAATACCTGCCCGAATTGCCAGAGTCAGTTTCACAGGTGAACTCTCCTTTGAAATTAATGTTCGCCCCCGTGATCTTGAACAATTATGGGAAATCTTGGTCCAGAGGGGGGATAATTATGGAATTACCCCCATCGGGTCCGAAACAAATCATGTCCTCAGGGTTGAAAAGGGATTTATTTCCCTTGGTCATGAAGTTGATGGCAAAATTGACCCGATTGATCTGGGACTAGGTTGGGTCATCGGCAAAGGAAAAAAGGATTTCATTGGCAAAAGGGCAATTGAGTTGAACAGAACCTCAAAACTGCCACGCAAGGAATTGGTCGGTTTGGTATCCAGGGATCCCCACATTCAATTTGCCGAAGGCTCTCCCCTGGTTGCATCCGAAGACAATTTGTTTGTCGAGGGTCATGTGACTGCCTCAGTCTGGAGTGAAATCAATCAGCGATATGTCGCTTTGGCATTATTGGATGATGGTCGAACAAGGATGGGTGACAAGGTAAATGTAAGAAACCTAGATGGCATTGAGGCAGCTGAAGTCACCAAACCATGCTATTACGATCGAGAAGGTACAAAGTTAAGAAGTTGAAGCTCAAAAAAATATGCAATTGAGTAACTCATATATGATAGAGTTATCAATTTCTTATCTACGGATTTCAATAGGGTAAACTGAAAGTGGATCTAAAAGTTTAACGGGTGTATTTCATTAAACGATACAACCACCTGAAGTTTATATTGCAAGTGCTTTACTGTGCTGTACCGCATAAATTACCAATAGTTAACCTTTGGTGTTTACATGAATAATTCGTTTACACTGATATTCAATCTTGAGGGCCTTCCTGATTTGGTTCGGAAATATTGACGTTACAGCAACCATTGAGGACAATTCCAGAAATTGTTTCGGCAGCTACGGTAAAATCCTTACGCAATAATTTTTGCTTCCGTATGATGCCAGCCGCAAGGGATCCATAATCAGCGTAGAACTGGGTTGAAGACCACAGAATGATGAAGAAATGATAAGGATCAACAGGAGATATTTTTCCCTGATCCACCCACTGCTTAATAACATTGGCTCGTAGATCGGTAACTTCCTTGATGTGTTTGCGATGCCTTTGGGTAAGGAATTTTGCTCCTCGAAGAATTTCACTTGCAAAAAAGCGCGATTCAACAGGATGTGTACGTGAGTATTCCAGCTTTGTACGAACATAGGCTTCAATGGCTTCTCTTGGTTCTCGGTCAGGCCGGATATGCTCAAACGCCTTATCCCAACCCTCTATAACCTGTTCAATAAGAGCGGTATAAATTCCTTCCTTAGATACGAAATAATAGTAGAGGTTAGGCCTAGGAAGTCCACAAAGATTTGCGATTTCGATCAATCGTGTGCCATCAAAACCTTTAGTTGCAAACAGATGTACAGCAGCCTTGAGAATCCTGGCTTTGTTTTCAGCACGGATCCTTGCTTCTTGAGGCTTGTCTAAATCTCTACGTATTGGCTGCTTCATACTTGCAGTTTTTCTATGGCTCTCAACAGTTGGTAAATTGATGTCCAATAATTATGGTGTGATTTCTAAACACCAGGCATGACATTCAAAAAAATTATAAAACTTAAATTAATGTGAAGAATATCATGACTGGAAAGCACCTTATTGATACAACAGCTCAGGTCAAGTAGCTGCTAAACCCTATAGATGATTTTTTTTGGAACTGTGTTTAATTGTCATATGCTTGATTGCCTATTTGATGGAGTTTCTTGGTGCTGTAACTTGTACCTGAAATAGAGGATATAGGTATTTTCAAGGAACTTATTGGCATGTTTTTGGTGGTAACATGGGCTGAGCTTCAAGTACCTTGAGATGAGGTTTGGGCTATTTTTGAGTAAGTCATTCAATAGACTTCCAAAGCCGGATCAATTGAATTCGAGAATTAAGATTTAAGGTAATTCTTGGGTATTGCTCGTATCGATAAATTAACCAGTTATTGTTAGAAATTCCCTAATCCTCAAGATAGGCGGAATATGTTTTGGTAATTATCGTCAATAGGGAAAATCCGCCTAAGTTTACAATCTCTGCTTCCTTTTTGAGAATCGCCAGTGCTAAAGCAATAAAGGCTTTTGACAGGCGAACATTATGTTGGTTGATCATGATGCCCGGGATAAAGTTTTTCAGTATAAAATTTATGTTGTAGTACCCGCTGGTATTCCAGGGATCAAATCCGGCTTAACTGAATGATTTCAATAGCGAAAAGCATAGAAATTTTGAACAGGAATAATTAAAAACTTGACATTAGTGTCAAATTATGAAAATTGGATTCAAGTTAGGTTTAGGAGATATGGTTTGCTGTTATTGAGAAATGCATTGGAAGAAACCCTTGAGGATTGGGAAAAGGATATCAATCCTGAATGGCGAATTATTACTGACCGAGTGAAATTGGGTTTTGAAGACGTGTCTGCTGACCTGTTGATTGAACCTTGGGAGCCTATATTTCCATCAAGAAAAGGTCGGAGCTTTCCAGGAGAACCAAAAGGAGCACATTTATTTCGTGCTTTTGATGAGATTTGCCCAGAAGATGTTCGCTGTGTACTGCTAGGACAGGATCCCTATCCCTGCTCTGCCTTCTCAACGGGTCGAGCATTTGAAGCAGGCAATACCAAGAACTGGCGTGAGCTTGATAAAATGTTCTCCAAAAGTGTTCGTGCTTTCCTGTTACAGATTGCAGCAACAAGGTTCAATCGATCAGATCTTGCTTCTGATTTTGGGAAATGGCCACAACTTCTTAATGCGATTGAATCCGGGAAGTTAGATTTAGGAACCCCAGAGCTGATTGCTGATCGATGGGTTAAGTCGGGTGTACTATTGCTCAATTCCTCTTTAACGCTTAGCCGCTTCAGTGTTAATGTTGATCCTCACCAATCCCAAGGTCATTTTCCCCTTTGGCGTCCATTAATGCTGGCGGTACTTCAACATTTGGCATCAACCAACCACTCTTTTACAATTATTACATTGGGGGATTCAGCAGCAAGAATCACAAAGCAGGCCAATTTGAGTGAAAAAAATGGGATTCAGATCATCAAAAGACCACATCCGGCATTTTTCAATGAATTTCTTGCTTGTGAAAACCCTTTCTTGATCTGCAACAAGCACTTGCAGAAATTCGGTGTTTCCCCCATTGATTGGTAGTTGAGATGTCGAAGACAGGACATGATTATATCATTGTTGGTGCTGGATCGGCAGGATGTGTTGTTGCCAATCGATTGTCTCGGAATCCTGATTGCTCTGTACTATTGATTGAAGCAGGTGGGCGTGATAGGAATCCGCTTGTTCGACTGCCCATGATGATGGGAAAACTCTTTAATTCAGGAATTTATAATTGGTCCTATTATACAGAACCAGTGCAATGCCTTAATGGTCGATCGCTCTTCTGGCCAAGAGGAAAAGTACTCGGAGGTAGTTCAACCATTAATGGTATGATCTATATTCGTGGCAACAGCCATGACTTTGATCGCTGGGCTCAATCAGGATTGCCTAGATGGTCCTATGAAAATGTTCTCAAATCCTACATTCGATCGGAAAATCATTACCAACGTCAAGACAATTTCCATGGTAAGGATGGTGAATTGACAGTCTGCAGGGCACGGGGCGGTAATGAGCTATTCGACATCTTTATTGAAGCAGGCCGCCAAGCGGGTTATCCAGTCAATGATGATTTCAATGGAGAAGATCAAGAAGGTTTTGGTCGATTTGATTTCACAATCAAAAATGGAAAACGTTGTTCAACCGCTACGGCTTTCATCGCACCGATAATGAATCGTTCCAACTTATCCATAATGACAAATATCCATGTCAACAAGGTGGTGATCAAGAAGGGGCGTGCCACAGGAATTGAAATTTCGCAAGGTTCAAATATTGATGTGCTTCCAGTCAACAAGGAAATCATCATTTGTGCAGGTACAGTAAATTCACCACAAATTCTTATGCTATCCGGTGTGGGACCTGAAGATGAAATGCAAAAGCATGGAATCGAAGTTGTGCACCCATTAGAGGGTGTTGGCAAAAACTTGCAGGATCATGTGGATTGTGTATTGGCTTATGAATGCACAAAACCGATAACCCTATATAATGCTCTCAGAGCTGATCGGCTTGCCTGGTCAGTTATTAACGGGATGTTGGCAGGGAAGGGAACGGCAACTACCTTTCCATATGAGGCAGGGGCTTTCGTAAAGAGCACCGCGAATCTAGTTGCACCAGATATACAATTGCATTTCATGCCGGCCCTCGAAAGGACAGCTAATCTGCATTTTCCAAGTTTGTTCAAAAGCAAGTCAAAGGAGATTGATCATGGCTTCTCCATTAGGGTAGGTCCCATAAATCCAGATAGTAGAGGCTCGATCAAACTCAGGTCATCAAATCCGAAAGAATACCCAGCTATACATCCGAACTATCTGGCCAGCAAGTCTGACCGGGATAAAATTCTTGGTGGGATTCGAATTGTAAGAGACGTTATCGGTCAGGGTTGTTTTGATGAATACCGGGGTAAGGAATTATCACCTGGAGCCGACATTGTATCGGATGATGAATTGCTCTTATGGCTTCGATCAGCTGCTATGACAACATTTCATCCGGTAGGTACCTGTCGAATGGGGAACGATGCTATGGCAGTTGTCGACGAAGAGTTGCGAGTTCACGGCATATCGGGCCTCAGGATTGCAGATGCTTCTGTGATGCCAGTAATCACAAGTGGAAATACGAATGCACCATCAATCATGATCGGCGAGCAATTAGCTACCTTCATGACCGGGAACTAATAACAGGATATTAATCAGTAAGGAATAATATGATCATTGAGCATCGAACATACACCTTCAGACCAGGAACAGTCGAGGGATGGCTAGAAAAGTACAAAAACGAGGGGCTGCCCATCCAAAAAAGGCATCTGAACAGGTTTATTGGCTTGTATGTATCCGAAATAGGAAACCTTCATCGGACTGTCCTAATCTGGTCCTATGACAATCTTGCAGACCGAGAAAGCAGACGGAAGTCAATGTACGAGGATCCTGAATGGACGGAATTCATTAACTCGGTCTGGCAATTGAACGCAATCCAGAATCAGGATGTAATGATCATGAATCCGGCTGAGTTCTCACCAACCCCATGATTCACTTTATCCAAAGGGGATCATTTTACTAAACGCGGTGTTCATACCGCTTAACCTGAAGAAAAGGAGAAGAAAATGAATAGTTTCAAAGCTTCAATGATTGATAGACGATTGTTTATCACTTCTGCAACTGGTGCAACCCTTTTTGCTGGAGTCGGAGGAATGAATCAACTCTTTGCAAGTACCGAACAGGGACTTGTTGCCTTGGTACATACCCAAGCAGCAGGAGACAGCGGGCCTATTGATTCAATGATTGCCAAGTTAAATCAACTTTCTGATGAAAATGAATTTGAAAAAAGGGCAATCTATGCACAGGATGCAGCTACATTCGAGACAGTGTTTCGGACTCTTGGAGATGCAGGTTCTTCGATAATCGTTTCAACATTTCCGGTAATATCAGAATCGGTCAAAGCTGTAGCGCCTGAGTACCCAAACACCAAATGGATACAACTGTTTGGAGATCCTGTCGATCCCCCAATTCAGAATCTTGTAACTGTATCGTATAACTATTATCTCGGGTGCTATCTTTCAGGTGTGTTTGCCGCAAATGTTAGTAAAACCGGTAAGATCGGTTTCATTGGTGGTATTAGTATCCCTCCCATTAATGCCGATTTCAATGCGCTCAAGGCTGGTGTGCATTCAGTCAATCCTGATGCAGAGGTCAAGGCTGCTTTTGCAGGGTCTTTCCAAGATCCAGCCAAGGGATATGAAATCGCCACCCAGATGTATCTAGATGGAATTGATTACATCCAGACAGATGCAGCTGCTACAGATGGTGGTATTATCCAGGCGGCGAATGAGACCCTTGGAAGGATGGTAAGTGCCCTTTCTCCTACCCAGTACCCATTGGGTCCTGCTTCCGTTATTAGTATTGTAAATCTTGATTTCGGACAGTCACTTTATAATGAGGTCAGCTCAGCTCTGAATCCAGGGTGGTCTGGCGGAGTACACGTATCTACAGGTTTAGGAACCGGGGTAATTGAATTTGAGCGCTCTCCGTTGTTCATGGAGCAGGGTCCAACAGAAATCGTTCAATCCTCGGAACAGGCCTGGCCAGATATCATGACAGCAAGAGAAGGTATAATTGACGGAACCATTACCGTACCTTTCATCACATCAATCTGAGTCATATAATCGAAATTCAGATTTCAAAATCGTGACGGAAGAACACAAAAATATTCCAGCGATTAGTTGTCGAGATGTAAGTGTTTCATTTGGTGCAGTATCTGCACTCTCGGATATTTCAATCGATTTACCATTAGGTGATATCCATGCTGTGGTCGGACAAAACGGTGCTGGTAAAACAACCTTTGCAAGGGTTGTTGCCGGTATCGTAAAGCCCGATTCTGGATCTTTATTTATTAATGGCAAGAAGATTTTATTGGGCAGTGTCGCATCATCCCGTTCAACTGGTATTGAACTTGTCCATCAGAGTTTTGCCTTACCACCTTCATTTACAGTGGCCGAAGCTCTGGAATATGGCTCCAATGGAGGTGTTGGCTTCTTCAAAAAGAGAGATTTAAATAATCGATGGAGGCAACATCTTGAATCCTTGGAGATGGATATTGACCCCCGGGACCATATTCGAGACTTGCCAATCGAACTTCAACAGGCAGTAGAGATTGCTCGTGCACTTTCCTCAAATGCCAACATACTGATTTTGGACGAACCCACGGCAGTACTTTCCCCTTCAGGAATAGTAGGTCTTTTTAAACGCCTCAGGAGGCTTAGGGATACGGGAGTAACAATTGTTCTTGTTTTGCACAAGATCAGGGAGATTTGGGAAATTGCCGACACAATTACAGTCCTTAGAAAAGGTAAATTAATTGATGGACCAATGGAATTGGGCAGGACGAAACCTGAGAGTATAACACCCATGATCATGGGGGCAAAAAGCTTGAAGGAAAACATTAGCAGAATTTCAGGTGAGAATACTGAAAATAAAGTATTGGATCAAAAGGCTGTTTCCACACTGCCCAAAAGCAATAAACATGCTCTGGAAATTGAGGGTGTAAGTACAGAAACGATGGCTCATGAAGTAAGTCTGGAGAACATGTCAATTGAAGTCTATCAGGATGAAATCGTCGGTATAGCAGGTGTTGAAGGAAATGGGCAGGTAACACTATTACGGGTTTTGGCTGGGCTTTCAGATATATCAAAGGGAAATATCAAAATTTGCGGACAGGAAGCCACCCATCTCAACTTGTCCAAAAGACGTTTGCTTGGATTAAGAATTATTCCCTTTGATCGTAACATGGAAGGGCTAAGTTTGACCAGTACATTGTGGGAAAATTGGGTGGCCAGCGAATTGGCTGTCACCCCACTAATCAAGTGGATCAACCCAATAAAAATCAAAGAGCGATGTAAGATTTCCATGTCAGACTGGGATGTGGCTTATAATTCCCCTGAGCAGAAAGCAGCATATCTTTCAGGAGGAAATTGTCAGAAACTTATTCTTTCACGGGAACTCAATGATGAAGCCGAGATGATTGTTGCAGCGCAGCCCACGAGAGGACTAGACATCGGGGCCACAAATTTTGTATGGACAACCCTTGAAAGTGCAAGGTCACGCGGGTGTGGGGTTCTACTTATCTCATCCGACCTAGACGAGTTATTTGAAATAAGCGATCGAATCCTGGTCATGTTGTCAGGGCGAATCATCAGCGAACTTACCCCACCCAACGATCTGGAAAAAGCAGGGAGGGCAATGGTGGGTGAAGTAGGGTGACTGAAAAAATAGACATAATCATAAGGCCACTGGTATTTATTTTGTTGGCCACCATCCTTTGCGGGATCATTTTTGAAATAGCAGGCTTTTCAGCAATTCTGATGTTCAACAGTATTTTAGACGGTGCCTTTCTAGGTAGCAGATCCTTGGAGAAAAGCTTGCGATGGGCTTTGCCTCTATTTATTACTGCTGTTGGTGTTGGTATTTCATTCCGATGCGGTTTCTTCAACATTGGGGCACAGGGCCAATTCTACATGGGCTCGGTTTGTGCTGTTTATGTTACAGAGTTCATGTCAGGGGTAAATGCAGGGATTGTAATCCCTCTTGGAATGATTGCTGGTATGACCGGAGGGGCTCTTTGGTCACTTTGGCCAGGATATCTAAAACTTCGATATGGGGTTGATGAAGTCATTACAACCCTGATGAGTAATTTTATAGCCGGATTGATTCTGGTTTATGTAACATCCGGTCCACTAAAGGACCAGTCTGGGTCTGGCCAGCAGGCATCAACAAAAATTTTACCATCTGAATTGAGAATTAGTGATGCCAGTGGTGTTTCGCTAACCATAATCTTAATTACAATAGCCGTGGGGATAGCTGGATGGTTGCTCATCAATCGGACGTCCTTCGGTACATTATCAAGCCTAGCAGGCCGAAATCCTACCATGTTAAAATACCAAGGTGGAAAAATCTGGCAGCTGGGACTAGCAAGTTTCATTATCAGTGGAATGCTTGCTGGACTCTCAGGATCAATCGAGTTGTTTGGACCAAGTGGGCGGGTAGTGAGCGGGTTTCTTCCAACACATGGTTTCACGGCGATATTAGTTGCATTGGTTGCCTCTTATGCCGTTATTGGTACAGCGTTATCTGCTTTGTTCTTTGGAGGATTATTTTCTGCAGCACTATTCCTGCCAATTTTTACGGGTCTACCGACTTCAGCCATAGATCTATTTAATGCTATCATTGCATTGTTGATAACAGCAAGAATTACCCTAGGAAAAAACTTTCTACGCAATCGCTGGAGTCGTATCCATGATTGAATTTCATGAATTCTTAGTTGCGATACTTCGGTCAGGAACACCACTGATTTATGCGGCTTTGGCCGGTGTAATTGTCCATCGGTCTGGAGTATGGCATCTTGGGCTGGAAGGGATCATGATCATAGGGGCGTGTGTTACAATTATCGGTATAGTACTAACCAATTCATTTATTGTTGCCATACTGTCAGCAATAATAATTTGCATTATCGTTTCCATTCTTCAGTGGTTTGTGATTGAAAAATTAAAGGCCAATCAGATCATCGTTGGTCTTGGTATAACTGGTATAGGCATAGGTGGAACAGCATTTGCAGTTGAATCCATCTTTGGTAGTTTGGCTGCAATCAATGCCCCTTTTGGAATTCCAAGGATCGGTGATACATTTGGACCTTATTCTAGTTTGTCAATTCTCGTTTTTATAATGCCTTTTGCAGTTTTGTCTCTGTGGGTACTATTGTTGAGGTCACGTTTTGGTTTGAGACTTGCTGCTACTGGAGAACATCCGTTTGCAGCTCGAAGTGTCGGTGCCAATCCTTCAATTATGAGGTTAATCGCCTTTTGCGTCGGTGGGTTATTCTGTGCCTTGGCAGGTGCAGAACTTGCTGCAGGCAGTTTGCAGATATTTGCACAGAATATGGTGGCAGGAAGGGGATTCATGGGTTTTGCAGCGGTCATTTTTGGTGGCGGACACCCAATTGGAAGTGCTTTTGCAGCGATGTTCTTCAGCATAGTATCGGTTGTTGGAATTCGAATGCAGATTCACATGGGGAACTTTGTTTCCCATGATCTTTTACTTTGCCTTCCTTATATAGCGACCGTGTTGGGAATTTGGATTACCGCCCGGGCAAAGGGGAGAACAAACTCATCTTCACAAATTTCAGAATTACGGTATCAATGATCAGGATCTGAACCTAATTGCAGCAGGTAAAATCAATTACTGAACAACTCTAATGTCCCACTAAAATACAATTTGATAGTAACCGTAATCGAAGTAGTGGGCTGCCTGCTCTCCGTCCCATGGATTCTGAAAAATATCCCTAATTGCATCTAGTACTTCTTCCAAGCCCGCACCCTTTGACAACAACTGGTT
>WTGT01000054.1 GCA_011523445.1 Paracoccaceae bacterium | reverse complement strand
CGCGGAAGAACCTTCAGACGAAAAGGCCGAGGGCACTTCAGACCCGGATGAAGTTGTGTCCGAAGAAGAAACGACCAAGTATATACCCAAGCCCGGAGTAAAGGAAGACCAGGCTGGGGAAGAAACTGTTGAGCCTCAACCCGTAGAGGATCCAATCGCGGAAGAACCTTCAGACGAAAAGGCCGAGGGCACTTCAGACCCGGATGAAGTTCCGTCCGAAGAAGAAACGACCGAGGAAGTATCCAAACCTGAAGTAAAGGAAGACCAGGCTGAGGAAGCAACCGTGGAACCCCAACCTACAAAGGATACAGTCACGGAAGAACCTGCAGAAGAGACATCCCAGGACGTATCCGAATTGGAGACTGATGGTAAAGAGGTTCCCCTGCAAATTATTCCACCAACCTTTGATGTAGCCAACTTTTCCAGGGATGGTGCATCGGTAATTGCCGGAAGGTCATCACCTGAAATACAGGTTAGGGTATTGGCAAATTCCATTTCGGTGGCTGAAGAAACAACAACCCCAAGTGGTGAATTTACTGCAATTTTCTCATTGGAATTATCCCCTGAACCAATTGAGATAAAGTTGGCAGCGGTTTCACCTATCGATGGATCGCTAGTTTATTCCAGGGAAACTCTTTTCGCGATTCTGCTCGAAGATCAGGAGGGAAGTGGTGCCGATAAGATTGAACAGATTCAGATTGCTGAGTTAGAGGAAGGCATTGTTGTAAGTTCTCCCGATAATGAGCTTTTACTTGAGGTTGTTACCTATGAGGATAGTGGTGAAATCAGCCTCTCGGGTAGTGGTGATCCTAATAACGAGGCAAGGATTCTACTGGACGGAAATCTCATTCAATCCGAGGATATTACCGAAGAAGGTAAGTGGACTGCTGAATTGAGTGAAGTTGAACCTGGTGATTATTTCCTGACCATTGATGAAGTGGGTGATGAAGGCAATGTAATCGAAAAGGTAGAAACCCCACTGAGGATTGAACCACCCGAACAGGCCATGGAAGCCCAAGAGAAAATTCAGGAAAATCCAAAACTGGCAACACTTGTTACTGTGCAAAAGGGATTTACGCTATGGGGTATTTCCAGAAGAAATTATGGGCTAGGCAGACTGTATGTAAGAATCTACAATGCCAACAAGGATCAGATTGATGATCCTGATTTGATTTACCCGGGTCAGATATTTGTCGTACCAGTTGGCGATAACGAAACAACCGCCCCACTGAAATAGAAATTGCAAAATCAGGTTGGTTAAATCAACCTGAATATACGATATCCCTAGTTTGATTAATTGGGTTGAGTGTCCTCGGGTTCAACATCGAATTCGTCAACAGAACCAGTCTCACCTTCGATGATTTCCCCTGGTGTCGGTTCAATTGCCTTGTTGTCCTGTGGCAGTGGGAGGAGAACCTGTTGAAATTGATCCCAGTCAATATTGATTTGAGGGAGGGCCCCTGCAGCAATTCTCAATTTCCGGTCAAGGGAAATGCGACTATTGGGACCCAGAACCAACGCTGTCAGAGAATTGGAAGATGCATAGGCACCCTTGGCCAACCAAATCCTGATGGCAAGCATGGCTGGGGTAAAGGCAAGGGTTAGAAGAACCGAAGTACCAAGTCCAAAGACGACAGCTGTGGCCAATGGCTTCCACCAGATTGAATTCGGCGAGTCAATCAAATAGCCTCCGTTGGTAAAATCGAAGGATATTCCCAACATCATTGGAGTCAAACCTGCCATTGTAGTTATCGTCGTCAGGAAAACAGGTCTGATTCTGGCCTCTACTGTTCTGATGATTGCTTCAATCCGGGGCATGTAACTTGAGTATTCATTGTAAGTATCTATCAAAACAATATTGTGATTGACGACAATACCAGCCAGGGAAACAATTCCAGTACCGGTCATGATAATTGAGAATGGCTGGTTCATTACCTGCATCCCGATTAGAACGCCGGTAATTGATAAAACGACAGCAAAGAGTACAAGTATTGAATTATAGAAGCTGTTGAACTGTGCAAGCAATACACCGAACATCAACCCCAAGGCACCAATGAAGGCGAACAACAGGAATGTTTGGCTTTCGTCCTGTTCTGCCTGATCGCCTGTCCATTCCCAGCTGAAACTTGGATCTGATCCAAATGTTTCCTCCAGCCATTTATCCAAATATGCAACCCGTTCGGTCGGTGTAATTGCCTCACCAAACTCATTGACCAGATCGGGTGTGAGGCCAGCACTGATTGTAATAAACCTGTCACCATCATGACGCTGAACCTGATCCAATTGCTGTACCGGCTCAAAAGTAAGGAAATTCGATACGGGTATCAAACCGTTAACTGTTCTGACCCTAAGTGTTTCTAGTGTAGTAAGAGTTCTGAATTCCTCAGGAAAACGGACCCTGATATCAATTTCATCATTCAGGTTATCCATTCGAATGGTATCCAGAACAACCCCGCTTGTTGCCATCCTGATCATGGAACCTACCGAAGCCACATCCGCCCCGAATCTGGCTGCCTTGTCCAGGTCAATATCGATCTGCCAGTCAATACCCGGCAAGGGTCTGGTATCCTCAACAAAAATCAGGGCCTGGGTTTCTTCGAACTTGGATTTGACGATTTCGGTTTTTTCAAGCAGGTCTTCCCAACTTGAGCTCTTTATCCTGAGATTGAGAGGTTTTCCCTGCGAAGGCCCCTGGGCCACCAGGTTGGTATTTGTTCTGATACCGGGAATTTGAAGCATGATTTCTTCCAGCTTCTCTATGATCAATCGGCTGTCCTGAACAGATTCACCCATTGATTGCCGTTCTTCCCATGGGTTGAATTCTATTTGAATTTCCCCGACTGAATCGACGGGATCCTGGTCAGTGTCCCTGAGACCCGCATCACCGGAGAATGAAAATATCGAGCCAATACCCTCAGTGTCCATGATCTCTTCTTCTACCGAGGTTACGAGAAAATCCTTTTCATTCAAGCTCAGGTTGCCTCGGGCAAGAACATTAATGCCAATCATGTCGGGCTCGGCATCGACAAAGAAATTGACACCATAATTGTTCTTGGAATAACTCATGAAAGTAGCTACAACAAAAGCTAGAATACCGACTATCACCACTATCGGCATAATCGGGTTTCCAACGATCAGTTTGATTATTACCCCAACAATGGTTCGTGATGATCTGGCTGAATTGTAAACGGGGGCTTTTTTCCGAAAGACCGATCCCATCAAAATGGACATCAACATGACGCTCAGACAAAACCCCAAACCATTGAGGAAAAGAGTGATCAAGGAAGCGTCCGACTTGTCCATGAAGGAGAGGGTGGTAGTTACCAGCGATGTACCAGAAAAAACAACCAGGACAATCGCTATGCAAGTGAGAAATATCCGCAAATAGAAATTCAGGTTTCTCAACAAATCGGTCAACTGGTTAAATTTGACCGATATTCTGCCGGCCAATCCGCCAACTACCGGCAGGAAGATAAGGGCAACAACCATGGAGGCGGAAAGTACGAAAATCAGGGTTATCGGCAAGGTTCCCATGAACTGGCCGGCCATGCCAGGCCAGAACAGCATGGGCAGAAATGCACATAGGGTGGTTGCCGTTGACGAAATGATGGGCCAGAACATTCTTTTGGCAGCGCTTGTATAGGCGTTCATGGGCCCTACACCTTCTCGAATCTTCTTGTCACCCAATTCCACGACAACAATGGCACTGTCGACAAGCATTCCTACCGACAAGATCAATCCGAACATGACTATGTTGGATATTGAAATACCCAAAACTGCTAGGAAAATGGAGCAGAGGAGAAAGGATGAGGGAATGGCAAATCCCACCAGTAGGGCGGATCTAAAACCAAGCGACGCCAAGATGACGATCATGACTAGGGCGACGGCAGTGAGAACTGCTCCTTCGAGACGCGAAATCATGCCCTGTGTATAGAAACTTGAATCCTGAACAAAATCTGCAGTAACGGATTTTCTTAATTCTTCCGGAAGAGTTTCCATGAACTTCCTGGTTTCTGCTTTTACCAGATTGGCAGTGTCAATTTCATTTGTACCACGGCGCTTGACGATTTGAAGACCAAGTGTCAATTCACCGTTATAACGGGCATACCCGGTCCGGTCTTCAAAGGTCAACCTTACTTCACCTATGTCTCCAACGGTAATGACCCGGTCACCATTGATTTTTATCGGGAGATTTTCAACATCGGAGGGAGTTTGGAATGAAGAAGGTATTTTTACAGCAAAGGAACCCTTGTCGGTTTGAATGTCCCCTGCTGCAACAAGCTGGTTGTTTCGGGTTATTACGGCGTTGAGTTCATCGGCTGTTATACCAAAAGCCTCCAATCTGAACGGATCAATGATGACCTCGATCATTTCCTTTCTATTGCCAGATAAACCCACTTCAAGTATGGGAGGAAGCGCTTCTATTTTATCCTTGAGGTCTTCGCCAATCTTCTGGAGTGACCTTTCTGGAATTTGACCCGCCAAAACGACTACCAGAATGGGGAACTCAGCGAAACTCAATTCATTGATACTTGGTTCATTAGCCCCTGGGGGGAATTCGGCTTGAGCTTTATTGACCTTTTCCCTTATATCGGCAAGAGTGGAACTTCGATCCAATCCAAACTCCAATTCGAGAACAACTCCGGCATACCCTTCAGAGGCTGTGGAATTGATGTTTTTTAAACCCTTGAGATCCGAAAGATTATCTTCGAGTGGCTTGACCAAAAGTTGCTCGCTGTCCTCGGCTGATATCCCCTGAAAGGGTACAGAAACAAAAAAGGCTGGAATGGTAATGTCAGGTGAACCTTCCTTGGGGAGGTTTACATAGGCGGCAATTCCGGCCGTAATGGAAAAGATCACCATCGCAAAAATCATGCTCGGGTGTTTTGCAGACCAATCGACCACCCCTTTCATAAGGTATTCTCCCTAAAGGTGACTGCAACTTTTGTCCCATCCACAACAAATTCCTGACCTACCACGATTATATCAACCCTCGGAGGCAGTCCCACGACCCAGGCGCCATACGGTGAATCGAGTAGCAAATCAACCTTCCGGAACCTGACAGTGTCATCGACAACTGTACGAACACCCAATTCACCGGTATTATCTAGGGTCAAGGCAGATTGGGGAATTAAGTGGGCCATGTTCTTATCGGCAAGAATTGAAATTTCTGCAGTCAACCCGTCTCTGATGCTCAAATCACTATTGTCAACTGTAATCTCAACCTTGAAAGTCCGGGTGCTCTCATCAGCAGATCGGGAAATAAAGGTAACCTCTCCGGTTACGTTCCGACCTGAAATCAATCTGGCCTGGGCAGGATTGCCAATTTGCAACTTATCCACATCGCTCTCGGAAACAAAACCAACAATCCTGATGGGGTCAAGTTGAATGATCGTGGCACAGAGGGAACCAGTCTGGAGCAGGGAACCAACTTCCGCGGCATCAGTTTCCAAGAGACCATCAAATGGTGCTTTAATTGTTAATCTGGAAATTTCCTTTTCGGCACGTTCAATCGTAGCAAGAGTTGCTTGCAAAGCTGCTTGCGCCGAAGTCTTGTTGGCTTCTGATCCCAAACCTCCATCGGCTAACCTAGTAGCTGTCACGGCATTGATTTCTGCCGATTTCAATTGGGCTTGGGCTTCTTCCAATACAGCCAATCTTGTTCCCGGGTCCAATTCGCACAGGATGTCACCTCTGGATACATTCTCACCTTTTCTAAATGGTTCAGAAATGACGAGACCTGAAGTTTCGGATTTAACATCAACATATCTGGCTGCCCTGGTTGTACCGGTAAGAGTGATTGAGGTATCAACCATTTCCTGCTCAAAGGTCGTTGCCACTACATTCACGGGCCTAACTTCAACTATCACCAGCTGATCCTGTTCCTGATCTTCTGCTGGTTCTTCAAGTTGTAGGTTCTCCTCCTCGGTTGAGGAAAAACCAATCAAGCCCCTTAGGAGGTCTCTTTCGACTACAAATAAATAAAGTAGCCCAGTAACCAAAAGAGCAGTTAAAATTGAAAAAATACGCATATTACTTTTGCTTACGTACAATCCCTGAACAAGGACAGGCTGTAAAATATAAATTTTTCACTAATTTTGACAATGATATAGGTAGGCCTTCAGATTTAAACTGAAGATAAATTGACAACTTAAGTTTGGGCCAAAAATTAGCAGGATATGTTTGTAGT
>WTGT01000256.1:1701-6204 GCA_011523445.1 Paracoccaceae bacterium | reverse complement strand
CATTTTGGTTTCGTGAACTCAATGATCTGAGTCACGCATCTAGAGGCGGTATGTATGACCGTCAAAATGGTGTTTCAATAGCATGTCTCTGCCGAACACCCTACCTTATTGCGCCAGAAGCTCTGCAAGGCTCCCAAGAGCTCAGTAAAGAGTTTTGCAAGACGATTAGGTATGCTTCTGAACTTGAAGCTGAAGTGGTAACAATTGTTGTAGGTGCTTACGATCCTAAAGTTGGCACTCTTGATGACAATTTGGATTTCATTGCCAGTGTAATTTCCAAACATGCTGATCAAGCTTTCGCAGAGGGTGTCAAGTTGGCCATTGAACCGCTCCACCCTATTTACTGTGGGAATCGTTCATGTCTGACAACGGTTCGTGATGCAATAACAATGGTAGAAAATATTGATCATCCTTCAGTAGGACTAGCGATTGATGTATACCATATTTGGTGGGATACTGCCTTCGATTCAGAACTCTTGAGAATATCCGGCAAAAATTTGATTTTTGGGGCTCACCTTTGCGACTGGCTGCGTGACACATCAGATATTTTATTTGATCGCGGAATGATGGGAGATGGAATTGCCGAAATCAGACGGATTCGTGATACCATTGAAAAAACCGGGTATGATGGATTTTATGAAGTTGAGGTCTTTTCCCAGGGCAATTGGTGGAAACAGCATCCCCATACTGTATTGGACACAATCAAGGAGCGCTTTCTAACTGCCTGTTGACAGTCGTTGAAGACTCAGGAAGTATGATGACCTTGTCCAAAGTCTGATGCGAAACCAAATTCCCCGGTACCACTGAAAAACCATCAAATTTACCATTGACATGGCTCAATTATCGGCTGACAAGTTTCAGAATTGTTTCAATATTGAATTCTAGCCGTTTGTCCAGAGCTTCGCTATCCATCAGGTCTTGTTCAAAGATAATGGAACCTGTGAAACGATTATTGAGATAATAATAACCTATGGCTGCTATTGTTATGTTTAGATTTACAGGATCAATTTGATCCCTGAATTCTCCCTCCCGTACTCCCCGGTCCAGAATTGATTGAACCAGCCCCACATAATTTCTATTGGCTTGAACAACCTCTTTTGAGGTTTTCAAATGTCTGGCATGGTGAAGGTTTTCGCTATTTACAAGCCGGATGAACTCTGGATTGTCCAGATAGTATTTCCAAGTAAATCTCACCAATGTCTCCAAAGCAGATTTGGCATCCAGATGCTCCAAGTTAAGTTTAAGCTCTGCTTCCCTTATATCTAGGTAGGCTTTTTCAATAACCAGTTTGAACAGATTCTCCTTGGACTCAAAATAATGATAAATCATCCGCTTGTTGACTTTGGCAACATTGGCAATATCATCCACCCTTGCCCCACTTAGTCCCTTGGTAGCAAATTCCATTTTCGCGGCAGCAAGTATGTTTCTCTTGGTCGATTCCGGATCTCTAGTACGACTCAAATTTACTCTTTCTATATCACAACTACTTTTTGAATATGGTCAATAGACCAATCTCAACTGCTCTCAATCAGAAAACCAATTTTATTTTCGAGATGATTGTTAAGTTATTTCATAAAAATAAAATTGGTTCTGAATAGTTACATAAAATCAAGTAACCAATTGTTTACATTTATAGTTATATTGCCATAATACAGTAAATTATAGCAACATCTTTGTGTTGCAGTAAATATTGGGAAGTGCTTTCTTAACTATGAAAAAAGCGTTTGATTTTGTCATTGTGGGAGGTGGTACTGCTGGTTGTGTACTTGCAAACCGACTCTCCGAAAATCCGATAATTAATGTTCTTCTTCTTGAAGCCGGCGGGAATGACAATAGCCCATGGATTCACTTTCCCATTGGTTTTGCAAAAATGACTTCTGGCCCCTTCACTTGGGGATTGAAGACTGTTCCTCAAAAATACGCATTAAACCGGGAAATTTCCTATACCCAAGCCAAAGTCATTGGGGGTGGCAGTTCAGTCAATGCCGAGGTCTTTACTCGCGGGAATCCTGCTGATTATGATCGTTGGGCTCATGAAGAAGGGTGTGCCGGTTGGTCTTTTGAAGATGTAAAGCCTTACTTCGTTCGTTCGGAAGGTAATAGTGTCTATTCTGGTGATTGGCACGGTACGAATGGGCCACTGGGAGTTTCAAATATTCATAGCCCTATGCCGATTACCTGGTCCTTTGTCAAAGCTTGTCAAGAAAATGGTATTCCTTATAACCCAGATTTTAATGGTCCGATTCAGGAAGGTGCTGGGCCTTATCAATTGACGGTATTAAACAACCGCCGCTGTTCGGCTGCCAGAGGTTACCTTAAACCAATAATGGATCGACAAAATTTGACGGTATTAACCAAAACCCAAGTTCTAAGAATCCTTTTTGACAAGAGTCGAGCTGTTGGGGTTGAGTACCGAAAGGGAAGCAATGTTGAACGCGCTTTGGCACAATCTGAGGTCCTCATAACTTCCGGTGCAATCAATACTCCCAAACTGTTGATGCTTTCCGGAATAGGGCCGGCATCTCATCTTAAACAGCACAACATTGAAGTTGTTCAGGATTTACCGGGGGTGGGTGAGAATCTCAACGATCATTTTGGAGTCGACATAGTTGCCGAACTTAATGGACCTTACAGCCTCGATCATTATGATGGACCATGGGGGATGTTCAAGGCTGGTTTGCAATATCTGCTCTTTAATTCCGGACCGGTTACCTCCAATATCGTTGAAGGGGGTTGTTTCTGGTATAGCGATCAAAGCAGTCCTGTACCTGATTTACAGTTTCATTTTCTTGCCGGAGCGGGCAAGGAAGAGGGGGTACCATCCATCCCTTCCGGCTCTGGAATAACACTTAACTCATACACATTAAGGCCGAAAAGTCGTGGAACTGTTCGACTGGTCTCTGCCAACCCCGGTGACAATCCTCTCGTTGATCCCAACTATCTCTGTCACCCTTACGATCAAGAGACTTCAGGTAAAGGTGTGATGATTAGCACGGAAATCTTCAATCAACCGTCATTGCAAAAGTATATCAAGAAAATCCACTATCCTAATGATGAAGTCAAATCACATGAGGACTTTGTCAACTATGCACGCCAATATGGTCGTACCTCATATCATCCGACCTGCACCTGTAAAATGGGAACAGACGAAATGTCAGTGGTTGACCCACAGCTGAAAGTCCATGGTATTGACGGGCTGAGGATTTGCGACAGTTCAATAATGCCTAGTTTAATTGGCTCCAACACGAATGCACCAACTGCCATGATTGCTGAAAAAGCATCTGACATGATTAGAATGAATTACTGATCACCAATTATAAGCACCTTCAAATTGTTTGTTTACCTGATCTTGTCAAAGAGATTTTGACCAACATACCAAACTTTATAAAATGACAACTATTCCTGCTTGTTCATTGACCTTTGAAGTTTGGTTTTCTTTTTTCCCTAAAGGCTTGTACTCCTTCTACCTTGTCCTCGCTTGAAGCAATCATTCCTCCACCCATTGCTTCAAGAAGAGCCGCTGTGTCTTCCCCGACCCCAGCATGAATCATTTGTTTGACTACCTCGGTAGCATAGGGGCTGGTTTTTAACATAGAATGGGCAATTTCTAATGCTGTTTCATTTGGCGTTTCCGAGACCTGGGCAACAAAACCAAATTGTTCAGCACGGCGAGCTGATAAACGGCGTCCAAAAAGAGCCATTTCCTTCACAACAGATTCAGGCAAAAGGCGTACCAGCCTTTGCGTACCAGACCATCCAGGTACGATACCCACTCCTGTTTCCGGGAGAGCAAGGGTTGCGGTAGGATGCATCACCCGAATATCACAAGTTGCTGCCAACTCGAGTCCACCTCCAAAGGCGTGACCATTAAGCACAGCAATGGTAGGAATGGAAAGACGCGCCAACTGGTCGAAGATCCGGTGGCCTTCACGAATCCATTGGCGGGCAAAGTCGGACGGGCTGAGTAGGGACCAGTCCGAAATATCAGCACCACTACAAAATACCTTGCTTCCTTCAGCAGTCAGCAGGAGTACTCGGACATCTCTCCTTCGTTCGATTTCTGCACAATACTTTTCAATTGCTTCCAACATGCCAGATGTCAGGGCATTAAGCTTGGCAGGGTTATCTAGACGCATTTCTGCAATATTGCCATTAAATTCCAGATGTATTTTGCTCATAATAGTCAACACTCATAAACAGGTGGGAGTTGTTGCCTGATCGCACAACGTTTAATGCCTAGCGACCCCAGATCTTACCAACTACATCAACGATGCACTCTCACTACTTGATTTATACATGCTAGGTTATTGAGGTAAATTATTTTGTCAATACACTAAACCTCTTGGTTGGGAATTTTGTAAAGTACAATCAGAATACCCAGCCAGAAACATGTTATGCCGAACTATTTTCAAGTTTGTAAAATTACTGACCATATCAGGAGATTCAGCAAGAAAATCCTACGCACCTATTCTTACTGATACCGAGTGTTCTCTTTTGGGGAAC
>WTGT01000256.1:0-1601 GCA_011523445.1 Paracoccaceae bacterium | reverse complement strand
CCCATTACGAGGTAATGCTTTTCGCAATTCTCGGAGCGTGGTCAACATTGTCGTCGGAATACTATTGTGGTTGCGTCGTGGCTCCATGAGTTGGTCCCATTCGCCCCACAACTTGGACAGCCTATTATGTTGGAGAGACCTTCGTTGATATGCCTTACTCGCTTGAGTGTCCGAAATTCCTGCGTCTATGTCCTCCAATACCAAGGAGATATCACCAACTATTCCAACTTCTACAGGATAGTTTTTGCCAATTTCACGTGGATCAATATCCACGTGAATCAGTTTGCTTTCCGGTATTGAAAAACTTACTCCCTTTCGCCATGATGAGGCTGACCAATCAGTAAACTTGCAGCCAAGAGACATGACAACATCGGCTTCACTCGCAAGCGTATTCCCGGTCAAACTTCCAGGCCATCCTACGGTACCTGCATTCATCGCGTGATCTTCAGGAAGCGAACCTTTGCCATTCCAGGTAAATACAACCGGGATACCAAGCCTTTCAACCAGCCTTTTCAAGGCTCCACTGGCGTTAGAAGTGATTGTTCCTCCACCAGCGACAATACAAGGGCGCTCTGCGTTCAATAAAAGCTCAATTGCCTGTTCAATTGCGAGGCTGTCAGCTCGCTGGCGACCTGTTGGTATCCGTTTGGATAAGTCCTGAACGTCAATGTCCGTTTCGGCCGATTGGATATCAAGGGGAATATTCAAATGAACAGGACCAGGTCTACCCGTAAGCATTGCACTAAAAGCCCGATGCAATACGAAAGGTGCACTGTTTGCCGAAATCATGTCAAAATTTCGTTTCGTTACATGTTCTGTAACTTTAGTGAAATCGGGGATGTTCTCTCGATCAAGTTCCTGCATCACGCCGTGACCCCGCATATGTGTTGCGGTTGACCCAGTCATCAACAAAAGGGAAGTAGAGTCGCAATAGGCATTGGCCAAAGCCATGACAGTATTTGCTGCACCAGGACCAATTGATGTGGCAACCGCTATCGGGCTGCCGGTGACTCTAAAGTGTGCATCTGCAATATGCACGGCAGCTTGTTCATGCATTGTTTGAATTAAAGGAATATCCGAACCCGGATCGTTGAAAGCATCAAGTAAATTCCAGTTTCCATGCCCTGGTAATCCCGTTATATATGGTACGCCATAGGCTTTCAGCGCTCTACCTATTAAATGACCAACCGTTTTCATGATTAAAATTCCTCCTTTTACCTGATAGTTGCTACTCAACTCCGAACTGGAAACGCCGACTTTGAGCAAGGACTATTGTTGAGCGAACAATTGAATTCATTGGAAAATAAAATGCTGTATTGGGCCTGCTGATACTGATCTGATAGCCTCTGAAATGAGTTTGGTTGCCACATTTCCTTTCTCGGGTAGGTGAATTGTTATCAATGAGTACATTTCCCAACCGTCAATTTCAAAGTTGTAGACCGATAGGTTCGGGATGAAACAATCTGGAATCCATTTCCTTCAATTGATCATCTACAAACAATTGAACTTCTGCTTGATCAATAATATCACGTTCGATATCGATCCTAGGGGCAATTTCAGTTACAACAAGCCCTTTTCCCTTAAGCTTGATTACACACCTT
>WTGT01000097.1 GCA_011523445.1 Paracoccaceae bacterium | reverse complement strand
CAAGAGATTTTCCGAAGGTGTTCCAGATGCCTTGATAGTTTCGGGAAACCGGTTTAGTTCCAAAATCAAATGTAAGTTGTTGCAGTTATCACAACTGGGACTAGAGAGGGCAAGATCATTACAAATACAATTGGAAACAAACTCTCCGCCAAGCACATCGAATTAACCCGGAAGATAGTGCTGAAAACAAACCAAAGGGTCAGCTACTCAGGGAAAATGCCGAAGCCGGATGATATTCTGGATCAATTGGCAATTCGGTCGATTTATCTCAACAAGAACACCACAGTAAAGGAACGAAAAACAATCAGGGATGTTCTGGCCCGATCCCTCGGTATGAGGGAAGAAGTAACAAAGACCGGCAACAGGGTGGATTTCGGGTCCACGATTACCGAATTAAGTGATCTTCCCGAATGGTTCGTGACAGCCCATTGGACAGACCTTCGCCTGCTTCATGAAGCCTTGGCCAGTATCACATTAGCAGATTTGAAGATCAAGGGATGGGTAATCATAGACAAGGTATCGGCACCGCTTAAATCCCATTATCCATTGCTACTTACCCCTGACATACATTTTATGGCCACCGGTATCAGCGATCAGATATTCAGCCCAACCAAAAGAAAGCCTCCAAAGAAAAACTGGGAACCCATCAATAGGAAAGATCTGGAGAAGATTCTGGACAGGTTGGAGCCCGGTACCGAGATGGAGGGACTCTGTACCCTGCTTGCCATGGGAATCAACAGCCCTGGAATAGTCAGATTACTGGCACGTACAATCTGGTTGACCGGTATGAGATCAAGTGAACTGTTCAACTGCAAGGTTGTTGACAACAAGAACGGCAAAGAAGTGTTTTCTTTTCTAGGACCTAGTTATTTCCTGAAGAATAATATTGCTCCCGATCAGGAAGTATCGACTGACTGGCTTGAAGGTTTTGACAAAACCCTAGACGAGATCATCGAGTCCCATTCAGGTAAAGATGGAGATAATGGTCTCGTTTTGCACATATTAACTTCCAAGACCAGGAATTCTTCCAAATTGATAAACAATGAGACCCGGGTTCAAAGACTTGAGGGAATAGCTAGGGATGATTTGAAAACCATCCTGTTGACATCCTGCATCAGGAAAGGAATGTTCTCAAGAATACAGAAACGCGTCCTCACTAATTATGGTACAAGAAATCTTGGAAAAGCCTCCCAACTTGTTTTTCCGGACAGGAGGGACAGGATAACGTTTCATACCCTGCGGCATGCCTTCATTGATGAAGCCAGGAAATCATTGCCACCCGAGGAAGTTGGTACCCTGAGTGGTCATACATCAATCAGGACAATGAGAGGGTATGGTGGCAAATATTCCAGATACAGCCGGAAAAGAAAAAGCAATCGCTGGTTTCCAAAGCCTGAAGAAAATGCCCTGGCAAGAACCAGGGAGGTCTGGAAGTCCAAAAAGTTGCAGGTTCAGAAAAACGATTTGAGACATGAAGATCCCTGGGCCCTGCCCGACCCGGACTTTAACGAACTGACAGGTTTTGAACCATGATCAATAACAGAGTTTGGCGAATGATTGCTGTATGTATTCTGTGTACCTTGCAGGTCTTACCAGTGAAGGCAGCCATGTATCATTCATCCATGGATCTTTATCAACTGAAGGAATCCTTTTTACCTCGGCCCGGTTACAGCCGGGCCGAGTGGGGTTTCAATCTGGGAGGGGTAGAATTCTACCTTGATCAAACAAAGGTAATCGATAAGGCCAATATTGTTATCCGGAAACTATATGCAGAAACAGGTGTAGATGGTATTCACTGAATAGAGGGGTTGAGAGTCTTCATTGATCAATTCAGGATATTGGGAGATGACAACAAGGGGTTGTTATTATCCGGTCAGGACATCTTACTAGGTTGTAGGGGCAATACCCATTGCAGCGAAACCTTTCAAATTGATGAAGATGATCTGCTGATGGGGTTTGATGCCTTCCATTTACATTCAAAAGGGACCATACCCCTACAAACCATAAAGATAACTGGAATGCCATTTGATTGGTGGGAACCAGACAATACTTACACGGGAACAATCAAGGGTCTGAAACTTGGTGGAGTTCGTAAATACCTAGATGATGAATGGTCTTTTGAAAACAATCTCTGGGTAATACTAACAAGGGATGAAGTTTCCGTTGATTTTCAGGCAACCACATCAGGTTCGGAAAATGCATTTACCGGTTTGGTCAAGATAAATGAATTGCCTCTGGCAAGAGTTCAGATAGTACAAGGAAAGGAACTTGATGGTGAAACCTACAATGTACTGAAAGTTGCACTGTCGGAAATAAACTCACAGGAAAGCCAGAACAATGGATCCAAAGAGAAGACAAATACTGCCCGCATTGCAGCCATTGCCCTGATCCAGGTTATGTTTCAAATGTTGCCTTTGCAGCAGGAACAACTGGATGTGAGTAAATTCAGATCTTTTGTTGAAACAGGTTCTTCACTGGAGATAATTATCCCTTTTTACAATTTACCCGAAAAAACATTGACGAGAATGAACACACATAAACCATCCCAACTACCCAAAGGTGCAGGAATTTATCACTGATGTAGAAAAAATTTATTTGGGCCTAAAATTGCTTCTTCAGGTTGTGTCACAACTAAGTCAGATATGTGCATAGCAGTGTTATATCAGAATTCTCCATTTGCCTGATGTCATAACCATCAGGATAGAAACCGATAACGGTTCTTTTATGGTATTGAATTGATTTCAAATCCAGTTTGCTCTGTAAATACTCCATACCCGACCAGACTTAAACCCACCTCCAGGATGACCTTGACAATGTGGTCCGCATAATTCACGGAATTCTTTCTCCATTTCGTTTGCCTCTTTATACGTCAAACCCGATGCAAGAACATAATATATTGCCTTTTGTGGAATCGTCCCTGCATTTTTTAGTTCACTTATACGTGCTTCGACATCCGTCGCCATACCTATTCTACAATTTTCAGAACTCATATTTCGTTATCCGTTCTAAACTAATTTTATGAACTCATTAACATAGTTTTGCATAAACTTGAAATAGCTGAGCCATTTGGATCTCGATTCCAGGATCAATTTATTTCAAATTCTAGCCAAAGAAATATATCCATATTCTATTTTTTCCTAAGTGAATGTAATGGAGGTAATTGATGGAACCAAATACAACCTTAAACCAAGCATGGTGCGTGATCAGAGTATTTCTCGAAGATAAATATTCATTCACTGGCATTAAAAAGATTTCTGGGCGTGCAGGAATAGATATAACTGAATTCTCACATTTAGTTCAGAAATCGGTTGGGGGAAATACAAAAGGGCAATTAATGACAGCATTGGATGGGACGATAAAACTCCTTTCTCCCGATGAAAAATTTAAGGTGCTTACTCGTTTTGCTGAAATCATATACGAAGAAAATGAAATTAGATCGAGTACACTTGACGAAGACCTTGAAAGACTTGGCTGGAAATTAACAGAAAGGAAACTTGTACCCATTAACCTATTTGATATATCTGAGTTGGAAGTACTCCCGGAAGCGGCGAGTAAAGATCTGGTTAAAGCAGCGAGTAAATTACGTGACGGAGATTTGGATGGGGCACTTACATCAGCTTGTGCTGCAGTAGATTCTGCTGTCAATGAGATTTATCAAGAAAATCAAATTACACGACAGGCAAATCATGGATTTCAAAGCTGTTATGGAACTGCACTTAATGCAAGAGGAACATTAGTAAATTTTAGACAAGAATTGATTGAATTAGGGTGGAATGAAAGAGATGCAAACCGTTTAGTTGATAATCTAAGAGGTTCCCTCAATCAGGGAGCTTATGTGATGCAAACTTTACGTAGCAGAATGAGTGACGCACATGGTTCAAAAAAGGTATTTGAGCCACTCGTTTTTGACTCGATAAAATGGGCTTCTCTAATTTTACGAATGTTGAAATAGCACAATTGCAATCTCACAGAAGATTATTTTAATTCTTCGATTGCCTTAATCACCTTCTGGAGACGATTTACACTTTCCTTTTTCTCAAAATAATCCTTATAAGAATTATATGCATTACTTAGCAAATGATCGTAAAATACGATCCGAGTGTAGTAGTGTTCCTTAAGAGTATTTTCGAATCTTCTTCTCTCGTCTCTATTTTTCCAACCTTGGGGTGAATTACCAACTACAAGAATAATTTCAATGGGTTCCTCAATGCCTTGGCTATCAAGTATTTTTTCCATCCCACTTAAGTACTTACCTACCTGTTCATAAGTTTCGGTGATTTTTATAGCTCTGCCCGGTTTTTTCAGTTCTACAATTATATGTTTACCAGATGATTTACGGTATTTTATATCTAGCCGGCCTTTTCTCTCTTTATCAGTAAGGTCATTTAACTTAAGATCATCAAACAAACGATCGACTCTTTGTTCCATAAATATTTCACTCTCCACCCGTTCCCACTGCGGATCAAGTAGCCAAAGATGATCAAAAAGATATTCCTGAATCACTTTTTCTTTTTCATCGTCATCAACCTTTGCCTGCAATGCTTGAATGACCTCAATACGTTGCGAAACAATCTGACCATACAAACATTCTTCCAGGCTGTCCAATTCCTGAATAATCTCTAACACAGTCTTTAGGTTGTGATCATCAATTTTTTCTAGAGAGGCTAAATTTTGAGTAGCATGAAAAAACTCATAAGCAAATACAGAATGTTTTAGTAATAGATTTCGCTCCTCTGGGGTATCGGTTTTTAATCTGTAAAGCCGACCAAGCCATTTTTTAGCACTATTTCTTTGTGCATTAGGTAAGGCATTAATCCAATTTGATAACTCAGGTATTTCAAGTGCTCTCTTTGCACCAAGTTCATTTCGCCATACACCCCATTGACTTTGTATATGCTTGAGTTCTTTCCGTATGAATTCCTTAAGTTCAATATACCTTTCGTCATCTTCAACTAAATGTTGTCTATTGCTAGTTGCAGCATCTTCCTTTTCATCCTCATCAAACCCATCTACCCGCAATTCTCCAATTAGATAGGAGGCATAAACACCATATTCACTGAAATCACCAAGAATATTTTCCTGTGCCATTTTACCACGTACAAAAATAGCAATACGGTTTAAATTATCTGTTTTATCACGAACATGTGCTGATTCTTTAACTGTTCCAAGCCATCCGGTTATCACCTGTTTATTGATTTTATTCTCAGGTCTTTTTTCAACTGCACGTGCAAGGTTTTCACATGATTTTTCTATTTCCAACTGATCACCATAGGTCCAAAGAAATTGTATTTTCTTATAGTAATCACGGTCTGATGGTGTTATTTTTTCTGCATTGACAAAAACCTCAAACTGATGTTTGGGCCCAATTATTGAAAAACGTCGTGCGATACGTTTTCGAAGTGCTTTACTGGTACCTATGGTTTGTTTTCGTTTTAAGTCTTTGAGGATGATTTTTGTACCCTGTCTAAATTCCATTTCTTCAGTAGGTAGTTCTTCTGGTTTATAAGAGTTTGTACCTGCTTCTTTATGCTGTATTGCATCTCGGATTTCCCTTCTGTTCATTCGAAAGCCGTTTTTTTCTCCATCTTTATTCGTAAAAACTTCCACAATTCCTGCGATTGAAAATAAAGACAGTTTCCCGATGCCCTTTCTTCCCATTGGCAAACGATTCTTCGCCTTTGTAAGCCCACCTTGGATATCTCTTCGCTTGTAACCTACACGAAGAAATCGCTCATTGATTTCTTTTCGGGTCATCCCCGTACCATCATCCTGAATCGTGATGGTATCTTCATCCTTGTCAAAAACTATATCAACCCTTTCTGCATCAGCATCCCAAGCATTGGCAACAATCTCAGAAAGAACTGATGGTACATTGCTGTAAAGATTAATACCCAGATGCTCCAGCACGTTAAGGCTGAGTGTCATCTCAAATGGTTCTTCGTCCGTCATTAAATCTTACCTAGGAAGGAAATTCTAAAATTGGCTCAGGAATAAGCCGGAAGATGCTCTTTGATTGAACGACCAATCACTTTTGCAAGTTTAACGGGTACAGCATTGCCTATCATCCTAGCAACACTTCTGACGTTTATTTTTTCACCTGCTTTGGTGAATTGATATTCCTTTGGAAACCCCTGTAACATAGCACCTTCCCGCAATGATAAGGCCCGATCCTGTTCAGGATGGCCAAACCGGCCATTTCCAAATCCTGTAAACTGGGTAGTAATTGTGGGAGAAGGTTTATCCC
>WTGT01000325.1 GCA_011523445.1 Paracoccaceae bacterium | reverse complement strand
AATCCTGTCTTGAACAGGTCGTCTTGAATACTTTCACAGTCTCATTTGCCATGGAGGAGGCAATGGATGAAGACATGATGATGGAAAAGGCACCTTCCGTTGCAGTTAGTGGTTCGGGCAAGATCGGGATCAGGAACGTCGATGACAGTTCAGAGCCGGATGCCGAGCAATTCAAGTTGGTCCGGGCCTACAAGGTTACATTCGATTCCACGGGAACGACCGATGGTGGCCTGATGTTCGGAGCCGGTATGTCCATTCGGGATGATACCGGAGAAGAGGACGAGCCCGTTGTCAAGGGTTCCTACGTATTTGTTGGCGGAGCCGACGGTTCCTGGAAGCTGCAGTTCGGTGGCAATGACCCGGGCATCGACCTTGCCGGCGGCTTTGGTGTTGCCGATGATCACTTCGGTGGCGGGGATGATGCAACCATTGCCCTGTCAGGTTCATTTGGGGATACAAGTTTCAGGATCACTACCGCCGATCCAGGAACGGAAATTGAAATTCCTGAACGAACAGTTAATTTCGAACTACCTGCAAATTTTGCTGCGCGTGATGCCTACGATGCTGCCGTGAAAGCGAAGGCCAATGAGAATGACTGGTCGGTCGGTGTCAGCCATTCGATCAACACGATCAGTGTCGGGGTTGGCATGGATTCCGAGGACGGGCTTGCCATTGGCGTAGGTACCGACCTTTCCGGGGTAAGTACTTTCCTCTATTGGTCCAAATCCGAGTTTAGTGATGTAACTATAGATTATGGTGAGCCGACAAATGGTGGTGATGACCTCATCGTCTCACAAGAGAATACGGGTTTGGGTATCAAGGCTTCGATGTCCGCAGGTGAGGGTGCAACCTTCTCGGTTGGATACTCCACACTCAAGCTTGAGCAGGATCAAGTTAATGGTACTAGTCGTGACGGAACTGCAAAGACCAAGTTGATCGAGGTTGATTTCACCTATGATCTTGGTGGTGGCGCCACCCTGAGTGCCGGTATTGACAAGAAGGATGCTGAAGGCATAATATTTCGTGGGGTGAGTAGTACGGACATCACCACGCTTGAAGCGGCAATTGCCTTTTCCTTCTAATTCAAGGAAGAACTACGAATATAAGGGGGCGGATTATTCCCGCCTCCTTTGTATGTGGATGGGATTTGCCACGAAAAGGGCTTGTCTACCCAAACATCTAATTCTCTAATTGATTGGATATAACCATTGTTAAAACACCGAATTTTCTTCCGACGGATTGATAGGGTTCTGGGCAAGATCGGGATCAGGAACTGATTGACTGTCTGACCGGAAATCCATTGGCAGGTGATGGGACCCCGAAAACCGGTGGCGTGTGCAAAATCCTGATTGCAACCTCGGGGAGGGGCAAACGTGGTGGTACCCGAGTGGTGTATTCCCATAGGGGAATTGGCATACCGATTTTCTTGCTGATGATATATCCCAAGGTAGCCCGGAAGGACCTCACCCCAAGGGAACGCAGGTTTCTGAAAAGACTTGCCGCTGTGCTCGGGACGAAGGGAAGGGAACGAAAATGACGGAATTTGGTGAGGAGTTGATCAAGGCCTTGGGGGAGGCCGTTGCCCATGCAGAAGGGAAGGGTAATATTCGCGGGAAATTCCGGGCTGGGTTGTTTGACAGGTTGTGATGCGATTTCCTCTTAACTGTTGGAATTCAACAAACAATAATCCGAGAAAAACCTGGAAAGATTAATTCAAACCCAGAATTTATTTGGAAAATATCTAGCCTGACATAAGCAGTCTGGAATTACGTATGTAGGTAGTATTTACCACAATAAGGGTTTATCAACCTAAATATATAATTTCCAGCCAAAGACATCTACATGGCCGCTTCCATGGATTTCTCAAGATAGATTTTTCGCAATCTGCTAACGATTGGTCCGGGCTTTCCATTGCCGACAGGCTTGCCATCAATTTCAATTACTGGTGCAACAAACAAGGAGGCAGCAGTTATAAAGGCTTCTTCTGCTCCAAGGGCCTCATCCAATGTGAAAGGTCTTTGTTCAACAGTTACCCCTTCTTCGGCTGCAAACTGCAATAAGGTTGCCCGGGTAATGCCGTGCAGAATGTCATTGGACAGGTTTCTGGTAATGATATTGCCTGAAGCCTGAACAATATAGGCATTATTTGAAGTTCCCTCGGTTATAAATCCGTCTTCAACCAGCCAAGCATCATCTGCACCTGCTCGGGTGGCTTCCATTTTTGCCATTGATGGATACAAAAGTTGTACAGTCTTTATATCGCGCCTTTTCCAACGTAAGTCCGGAACAGTAATTACCTTGTAACCCGATTTGATTTTTGGTGAATTGGTCAGGTTTTTGGCTTGTGTAAACAAAACGATTGTTGGTTTGGCATTTTCTGGGAAAAGAAAATCCCTGTCGGCCTCTCCCCTGGTTACTTGAAGGTAAATCATTCCTTCGTGAAGGCTGTTTCTGGTTACCAATTCTCGATGAATGTCCAAAAGTTCATTGTCGGTACAGGGTGCAACCATTCCAACTTCATTCAGGGACCTTGCCAATCTCCTTTGATGGCTTGGAAAATCTATCAATTTCCCATCCAGTACGGAAGTAACTTCGTATACCCCATCAGCAAATAAAAAGCCCCGATCGAAAATGGATACCTTGGCTTCATTTTCCGGCAAGTATTTTCCGTTAACATAAACAATGCGGTTCATTTCAACTCCTGTTCTATACTATAAATACAATACAATTATCCCCAAAGCATGGTCTCAGGGGGGAAAACCTTGGATCCCTCGAAAGCAAGCCCATGTTTTCGGTCCTCAACCAGAAACAAGGGACCATCCAGATCAACAATTGAGGCATACTGGGCAACAAGCATGGCCGGGGCCATGGCAAGGGACGAGCCGATCATGCACCCAACCATGATATCAAATCCCATTTCCTTACCTTTAGCAAGGAGCTTCAGAGCCTCGGTCAAGCCACCGGTCTTGTCCAGTTTGATGTTTATCATGTCGTATTTGCCAACTAGGTCGTCAAGTGATTTGCAATCATGACAGCTTTCATCAGCACAAATTGGGATTGGGGATTTGAAATCTTTCAAATAATGATCCTGACCTGCTGGAAAGGGTTGTTCAACCATTGCAACATCCAATTCCAAAAGCTTGGCAATCAAATCGGTAAAATCGTCTTCATGACAGGATTCATTGGCATCCACGATAAGCCTTGAATTTGGCGCCGCCTTGCGAATCGCTTCAATTCTGGGAATATCCCCCTTGCCACCGAGTTTGACCTTGAGAAGCGGTCGTTCCTTGTTGGCCAAGGTAGCCTGATACATGGCCTCGGGGGTCCCAAGGGAGATGGTGAAGGCGGTAATCAAGGGCTGCAATCTGCTTACCCCGGCAAGTTGCCAGACAGGCATGTTGCTTTTCTTGGCTTCTAGGTCCCATAAAGCACAATCCAGTGCGTTTCTTGCTGCACCGGAACCAACGACATCCTGGAGTGTTTCACGATCAAACGGTAGATTGACGCCTTTTATTGTTTCTGAAACGGATTCCAGGGTTTCTCCATAGCGTTTATAGGGTACACATTCTCCCCGGCCAATTATTCCCTCGTCTTCGATCTCAACCGTAAGAACATGGGCATGTGACCTTGAACCCCTAGAGATAGTGAATGGCTGATTAAGCTTGAAGGAGTTTTCTTTGATGGTAATTTTCATGTAGAAATAGAGTTAGATTGCCAGCAGAGAATCAACAATCTTACCGACACCAAACCGTACAGGATCAGTTGTGGGTAATCCCATCCTCTGTTCAGTTTCATCCACCACTTTCCTGGCCTCACTTTCCTCCATGTTTCTGGTGTTAAGGGAGATGCCAGCAACCTTGCAATCGGGATTGACCACCTGGGCCATGGTCAAGGACAGATCCCTTAATGCTTCCAGAGATGGCAATTTGTATCCGGGAAGACCGCGCATAAACTCTCGAGTCGGTTCATGGCACAGAATCAGCGCATCAGGCTGGCCGCCATGAATTATCGAAAGGGTGACTCCTGAGTAGGAGGCATGAAACAACGATCCTTGACCTTCTATGAAGTCCCAGTGATCATCATCCTGGGCAGGGGATAGATATTCAATCGATCCTGCCATGAAATCAGCAACAACCGCATCAAGTGGGACACCATCTCCCTCAACCAGGATACCGGTCTGACCAGTTGCCCTAAAGGCGGTTTTCATCCCCCGGGCCAACATTTCCTGATGCAGGGCCAAAGACACATACATCTTTCCAACCGAAACATCGGTACCAACAGCGACACATCTTTTTCCTGATCGCTTTTGACCATCCGCAATGGGGTAGTCAACATTGGGCTTGCGGACATCGAATAATTTTCTGCCGTGTTTCCGAGCCATATCTACCAAATCTGGCTGGTCATTCAAAAGGACATGCAGACCGGATGCCAGATCCATACCGGCTTCCAGTGCTTCCAGAAGATGGGGCTTCCATCCCTCGGAGATGACTCCACCCCTGTTGGCCACACCAATGACCATGGTTTTGGCTCCCCTTTCAACAGCTTCGGTAATGGAGATTTCATCAATCCCCAAATCTGCATTGCACCCTGTCAGTCGGATTTGACCTACAGCATACTGCGGCCGCCAATCATTAATACCGATGGCCACTTTGGCAGCAAGCCGGTCGTGTGCATCACCTAGGAATAACAAATATGGTTTTTTAATCATGGGTCACACCAATAATGAGAAGAAGAAAACAAAATCAAGCAAATACCACTCATGAAGATAATTTTTTCACGATAAAATAAAACATACTCAAACCACACATTGTTGTACCGGTCAAATGGATGATCAGATTCTACAAATTACAACCAATCCCTCAGAATTGCCATCATGCCCTTATTGGCTGGGGGCATTGGATATTTTGACAAATCCTTGGGATGTATCCATTTCAGTTCGTTGCCCTCCATGGGAAAAGGGATTCCATGCCATTTTCGACAAACAAATAAAAGCAGAATCTGGTGAAAACCATCATATTCATGACTGGCAAAGGTCAAAGGTGCGAGACAGTTGGACCAGGTATCGATTCCCAGCTCCTCTTTCAGTTCCCTCAAAGCAGCATTTTCGGGTGTTTCGTTAGGCTCGACCTTGCCGCCGGGAAATTCCCAAAAACCACCAAATGACTTGTCGGCAGGCCTACGGGCAAGCAACACTCGTCCGTCCGTATCAACCAAGGCAACAACAGAAGCCAGATCGATGTTCATGATCGGTAATCGGCATTGATGGAAATATAACCATGGGAAAAATCACAAGTCCAAAAGCGGGAACTCCCCTTGCCCAGACCCAAATCCACAGTGATCAGGATTTCCTGTCTTTTCATGTAGTCTTGACCCAATTCTTCCTTGTAACTATCGGCAACCTGACCATTTTCGGCAACAAGAATATTCCCAAATCCTATGGCTAACAAATCTCGATCTGCCTTGGCACCGGATTTACCTACAGCCATGACAACACGCCCCCAATTTGGATCCTCCCCTGAAATAGCCGTTTTTACCAGAGGAGAGTTAGCGATGGATTTGGCCACTTTTTTTGCATCAGAATTGTTTTCTGCTCCGACCACTGAAATTTCCACAAATTTGGTGGCTCCTTCCCCGTCTCTTGCAATTTGCTGTGCCAAGGACATCATCACGGATTGCAAACCCGCCTTGAATTTCCTGGCATCACTTGTTTCCTGGTCCACGATCTTTTTATTCCCGGCCAATCCGGTAGCAGCCACCATAAAGGTATCGGAGGTAGAGGTATCACCATCGACGGAAACCGAATTAAATGTTATCTCGGTTAATTCGGAAACCATGGATTGAAGAGTGGCCTGATCAATATTGGCGTCTGTAAAGACATAGGCCAGCATAGTTGCCATGTCGGGCGCAATCATACCCGAACCCTTGGCAATCCCTGATATTGCAACTGGTTTATCGGAAAAGTCTACAACAGTTCCTGCACCCTTGGGAAAGGTATCGGTCGTCATGATTGCTTGACCGGCATCCTTCAGATTGTTTTCAGAGAGATTGTTTTTTAGTTCAGCAAGGACCCTTGTGATTTTCCCGAAAGCAAGTGGTTCTCCGATTACACCTGTAGAAGCAGTAAATACACTGTTTTCGTCAAGACCCAAAAGTTTTGCCGTTTGACAGGAAACTTCCTTCACTGCGTCCTCACCAGCCCGACCGGTAAAGGCATTGGCATTTCCCGAGTTGACCAGAACAGCAATTTCTTCCGGTAGACTGTTTTCCGAATCAGCGATCTTATGGAGTTTCCTTTCGCAATCAATTACAGCAGCAGATCGGGTGGACGATTGGGTAAAAACACCAGCCACCGCCGAAACCGGATTAATTGTAGCCAGCATGACATCAGTTCGCGAGTATTTTATTCCAGCTGTTGCAGTTGCCAATCTGACACCCTTGATCAAGGGTAGAACGGGAAACCCCTCGGGAGGTGCCAAAGGTGAGACTACATATTTATCAGCCACAGACTTGTCCTTTATCTTAATACATTACGCCAGAAATAGACCATATTTATATTTACAGGCCCAATTCGGGAGGAGGGATATATTTAAATACCAATTTGTTTTTGCCAATCTTGGTTTTAACGATTTAATCTTCTATAAAACAGTTTTCCCCCCAAAACGGTAACTATCAGAGTTAATCTCAACCCTGGGACTGGCGGTCCAATCCTTCGAGACAACGAAGGGAGGATGGATTTATCTCTAAACCCAAGGGGCAGAGATTCAATCTAATGAAACTTACTATGCTTTAGGTACACATTAGTGGTGATCGAGCCACTCAACAAACAAAACAGTACCAACGGCTTTCATAACTCCGATTGAACAGTCAAAGCGGGAATCCCTTTAAAGCGTACGACAAGGTCGCGGATATTTTTGGAATTGGCGTCGTGATACAGAATCAGAGTATATTTCTAGACACTGTTATTTGGTCTAAGGGCCCTACTAGAACAGGAGCGCTGGATACCATACCACTCCGATGGTGCGATCAAAAATAACATAAAGAAATGTCCAGGTTCCCGCTGCGCTGAGCAGAGCAACCCACCAAGCATATCGGGTCACCGTCAAGAAATAGAGGGCGATGAACATCGGAAGTGCGAAGAGTTGCCCGACTGTAATCGTGACAAATACTATTCCCAGCAACCAAAGCCAAAGTTGGAAAACCCGGCCCAATTCACTCTTATTCGGAAAGATATCTTCGCCATTTGTGAGCTTTTGCCGAAATTGCCAAATGCCGAGTAGTAATGCCGTCAGGGACATGAATACAGCGGGAATAAATGTGAGCATCGGTATGCGGCCCACGTCTGCGGGCCATGAGTAGGTGGGTGCCAATCCATGAATTGAAAACGCCAAAAGCAACCCGACAATAGCAAGTGACATCGTGGGGTCTGACCGCGGGGATTCAATGGCAATCTGGCTACTTTCCGCTTTTTGAGTATTCCTGCGAATGCCTACGGCGACCGAAACTAAGCAAAGCATGGCAATAATCAGACAAGCCGGTCGGCTGAGCCAAGACAGACCTTCATATGCGTGAGTAGTAATGAATAGGGCATTTTCCATGATCGGGCCTATTACAAACCCAAGAACCATTGGCGGCCGTGGAACGCCGCCCTTCTTCATCATATAGCCCACCATACCGAAGACCATCAGTACGATCCAGTCACCAATGTTGCTGCTTGAAGTCCATGCACCTAAAAAAATGAACAGCGTTACCAGCGGCACAAGCAAGCGGCCGCTCAGGAATGTGATTAGTGAGAGTTTCCCGGCGATTAGCAAAAGAAGCAGTGCGCCCACAAAATTGGCAATCGCCAGCGTCCACATCAGGGCGAAGGTGAAATCCAGTTTGACCGTAAGCATTTCCGGCCCAGGGGCCACACCCTGGATCATGAATGCGCCAAGAAGCACTGCCATTGATGGGCTGCCTGGGATGCCGAAGGCGACAGTTGGTATTAGGGCTCCCCCTTTCATTGCATTATTCGCTGTTTCCGGGGCAATGACACCACGTACATCACCCTTTCCGAACGTTCCTTTGCTCTTTGAACTCTGTACCGCATGACCATATGCCATCCAATCAACGATGGTACCCCCGAGTCCCGGCATCAGTCCGAAATATGCTCCAATAGCCGTTGAACGCAGAACTAGCCACCAGTTGCGGCAAGCATCTCTGACACCGGTCATCAGCCCGCCTTTGACTTCCTCCCGCGGCACCTTCGAGATTGAACCACCTTGAACGGCGAGTTCAATCAGTTCCGGAATGGCGAACAATCCAAGCACAACTGGAATCAGAGGCAAGCCGTCAAGGAGGTATAGGGTGCCGAAAACGTAGCGTGGTAGAGCACCATTTTCTGCATACCCAACATATGAGAGTCCAAGCCCGGCGAGTGCAGCAATCAATCCTAGCAGAATTGAATTGCCTGAAAGCGTTCCCACAATCGTCATTCCGAATACACTTAGCATGAAAATTTCAGGCTGTGCAAAGTAGAGAATGAGTGGTTTCACCAATGGAATCGACAAACCAAGCACAACAGCGCCGAGAATTCCACCAACGGCTGAAACCGTAAATGCGGCCCCAAAAGCCCGAGAAGCTTCACCTTTCATTGCCATCGGATGGCCATCAAGAATAGTGGCCTGTGAGGCTGACGTGCCAGGTATGCCGAACAGCACCGATGCGATTGTGTCGCTCGTGGTGGTTACTGCGAACATGCCAAGCAAGAGAGCAAGCGCAGGTACGGGCTCCAACACAAAAGTGAAGGGCAACATGATCGAAAATCCAACAAGACCTGATAATCCCGGTATCATGCCTAGTAGGAGGCCAACCAAGACGCCAAAGAGCAAATACCCAATTGCGGGCCAGGCAATCACCTGCACCAGCCCGCTTAAGGCGGCTTCGAACATTTCATCACACTTACATCAAGCTAGTGAAGTTCCCGACGCGTTGCCGGGACATCTTGGAGTCACTGCAGGAAGCGATTACTCCGCACTGATTAGGTCGCTTACGAACGTCACTAATTCTGGGCTTAGATTGACGAGTTTCTGTATGTTTTCCTGAACCTTGGAAGCATTTGTGAGTATTGGTGCTCCGCTGGTCATGGCCTCGTACTCAGCTATGAATTCCGGATCTGAAGAGAGCGAATCCCACGCCATACGCAAGGACGCAACCGCTTCGTCAGGAGTTCCCTTGGGAACAAAAGATCCCCATAGCATGGTGACCACCGAATTGTTAATCAACGTCAGAGCATCATACGGAATTCCTGATGGCGGTTCGCCGTTGAATTTCTCAAAGACTTCACTAAAAGTCGGGATACCAGCCAGCCGATCGTCCTTCACGTCATTGCCGTCGGAATCGACTACAGCATAGTACCAGAGTGGTATTGCCAAACCGGGCTCGATCAAGTTCGGCCCAAATAGATTTCGGATCGCAAGAATTGACCCACAGGAAAATTGAGCCTCGTCCTGTAGCATTGCAGCATTGACCTTGGAAGCGGATACGTAGCCTGGTACATAATTATACTCAACTCCCAAGAGGTCCAGTCCCAGCCGCATCCTGACATCGGTCGATGACGTATTCCTGTAACCGGCCAAATTAAAAGATCCTACCGTCTGGAGATCGTCCACTGTGCTGATGCCCGCGCCAGCATCTTTACGTATGACACACGTGGTGGGCAAACCAGTTCCTCCGAGCCAGACAAAATCAGAAAGTTTAAAGGATAACGCCTCGTCCGACAGCACCTGCTGCATTACTGGTAAAGCAAATATAGCCACCGTCAGCCCATCGGCATCAACAGAATTCCCCATATGATTCGTTGCGGTTATTCCGCCTGCTCCAGGCATATTCTTGACAATTATATTCGGGTTGCCGGCGATATGTTTTCCCATGTGCTTGGCAATCATCCGTGCCAAAATGTCGGTGGTACCGCCTGCCCCGTAATTTACCAGAACTGTTATTTGCTTATCTTCGTAGTATTGCGCCTCAGCGGTGGCGGTAAAGGACAATAACGACGCCACTGCTGCTATTGCCATACACATCTGTCTCAACATTAAATCGTCTCCGTTTCGAAAAAAAATTACTGGAAAAATTTTTACTTAAAATCAAATGCATGCCAACATTATTGCACTTGAAGCCCGCCGATTTCGAAATAACTGGAATTTTCCTTTAGCAGCCTGAGAAAGCAACGGTTTGTCGACACTGTAGAAACAATTATTCCGATCTACCGCAGCAGCATACCGGACTCACTTCGGCATCAATCGTAGCTTTTTTCATCTGCAGTCTACTACCCTTGCTGCAGAGTTGTGTGTTGCTAGCCATCTGCGGATTGCAAACTGGACACCGGAGACCGCTTTCAGCCTGTGGTAACGCAAGTTGTTTACAATGATGACGCCGTGCCGGGAAGATTGAATACGTCCCCTAACGAAAGTTTATATACCACGACCCATTGGTCAGCTTGACAGTGATATAGGATATAGCTGTCACACCGCTCAAGTTAACCGCGGCCGACCGCACCAACAATTCCGATTAGAAACAGTTGCAGCCGTTCAAAAATGCGCAATTTAAACAGCAATATTATGGGCACTGGTGAACAGTCTCTGCCGAAAGTGAAACTTGGATTTGACAATTACTGTTGGCATTGGACCAGAGTATCACTACCCTTTGACGGGACAAGAAATAGCCGTCTATGGCCTTGTATTTCCTTTTGAGCTTTCGACACGCACCGTGATGAGGTCGATATCATGGTACTGACGATGCTGAACTTCCGAGGCCAAGTGGCGAAGCAGATGCAACGATATATCCCGTTCAGCGGGCCGTGAATCCCTGACGTCGTCAAGGAGCGCAATTCGATCTTCAATATTGCCTTCGCTCGATCGGGCAATAAATTCAAGCACCGCATCACCGCCTTCTACGTGGGCGGTGACTTTTAGGTTGCGGTTGCGAACTCGGTCATCCGTCTGATCTTCCAACAAAGTCAGCAACGTCTCCTCTACCACTGCATCCAGTCGCATGAGCATTTTTTGTGTAAATCCATTGTCATTGCCGAACGCTGCAGCAAACTTTCGCAGCTCAGGAAGGCAGGACACCTTGAGGTAGGTTTCCAGCGAACGGCGGCGACCACCTGTGAATTCCAACAAGATTGTCATAGTGATGGCCGTGATACCGCCCGCGGCCAATCCGTTGTTGAACAATCCCCCAGCAAACAGGGGAAGTTTGTCTGGAAGCAACAGTCCAAACTGACAACTGGCTCCGATCCAAAATGACAGTCCAGTGATTAGCATGCGGCTATAGTTCAAACCACCGGACACGACTAACTGCATTCCTTTGACGAACAAAGTGGCCGTCATGATTATAAGATAGGCTGCGAGAACCGACGGCGGCAGCGCCAATACCAGTGCGATAGCCTTTGGTACAAAGGCGAATGCCACGAGAGTTAATCCAAACGTCAGCCCAATGGAACGTGAAGCCACTTGTGTATTTATGATCAAAGCGACCGTTGTCGATCGAGTGGAATTCATTATCGTGCCACCGAGGCCAGATAGGAGGTTAGCCAAGGCATCGGCTGCAACTGCACCCTGCACGGCACGCAAGTCAGGGGCTCGAGTTTTATGCCAAGATACATCTTGTATGGCTAGTGCCGCGCTAATTGAACGGATTGAGCATGAAATGGAAACCAGCATAAAAGCGGGAAGCAACCCCCAGAAGGAAGGCCCGAGATCAACACCGATTTTTGGCCATGCAGTGGAAGGCAACCCCAACCAACTCGCCTGTGCAATCGTGTCCAGATCAATCAAACCATACGCTCCTGCAACCACACCGCCGCTGCCTATCCCAATGATCGGCGCCCACGGACGCAGCCGCGCATTTCCTCGCAGTGAAATCACGACAATTACTGCAGTAGTGACTAGTGCGCATATCAGTCCCTCCGATGGCAAATGACCTGGCGAAACCTCTGCTAATCTATCAGATACAATTGGAGCGATGGTCACCGGAATCAACATCAGAATGATACCAGAGACTGTTGGAGTGATGATCCGCCTGAACATTGAAATCCGATAGGAAAATATAAACTGCAGAATCGCTGAAACAACAACAAGAGTCGCAAAAAGCGGGGCTCCACCTGCATCAAGCGCGTCTACTGTCACCGCAATAGCAGCAGCTGTCGCTCCGGTACTGAGGACATAACCGGCACCGAATCGCTTGACTGGAAATGCCTGCAGCCCCGTGATCACTCCTGCAATGATCAGTGAGGCGAAAACAGCCCACGCCACAGTGGACTCATCCGCTCCTGCAGTTCGGAAGGCAATGGTAGGCATGAGTACAATCCCACCGAGGGACAAGAGTGTAAATTGCATGCCGAGGCCAAACGCCAGTGGCTTTGGTGGTTGTTCGTCGGCTTGGTAAAGGAGTTCCGAATTCCAGTCGGGTGTAGTTTTCTCTGCCAAACGTATTCGTAAATAAAATGCCCTGGATTTGTCAATGCCTATTCAAAGCAGCCATCGAACGGAACAATCGGTGATTGCGTTTCTCTGTCCCGGTACTGAATGGATAGCATAACCGCGGCAGTCAACCGGGCAAAGCCTCCCCTGAACGTTCCATCACTCTCCACTGGGAAACGCATTCGCAGGTCATTGTGGGTGATAAAAAGCCGATTCCTTCGGCTCAATTCGTCAAGGGTAGTGATTGCTTCGACAAATCGCATTGTGTCCCAGTTATTTTATTTATTTCTGAGGTACAAAGATATACAACTTATGTATTCTTAATCAAGGTTTTTCATATTCCGGGTTGCAGGTAGACCTCAAGGCAATCCTTTGGAGATCTGTATTGGGCATTTCGGGTATGCTTGTTTCAGGGAATGGGATTAAATCAGAGTATTTTGCAGGCATCTTCAAAAGGAAGCCGTGGTGCTCTTTGAGGGAGGTTCTCACCGCTTCCATAACCAAGATTGATTAAAAAGTTGGATTTCCAACTGGTACCCTCAAAAAACAGTTTATCAACCTGATCATTGTTGAAACCTGACATGGGTCCACAGTCCAATCCACATAACCTAGCTGCCAAAATGAAAAATCCCGCCTGCAAGTTTGCATTGCGATAGATAAATTGCAGAAACCATTTTTCGGACATCTTTGAGAAAATTGTATCCCCAGCCATTGCCGGTGCCAACAGGTCAAATTTGTTGGGGAAATCCTTGTCTATCGCCATTATCGCTGTTACTGGGGCAGATTTGGTTTTATCTACATTCCCAGGAGATAAAGCTGTAAGCAGCATTTCCTTTGCTTCCGGTGATTTTACGAAGGTTATGCGCATGGGACAGGCATTCCATGCAGTTGGAGCCATTCTTGCCATGGAATAGATTTTTTCGAGGAGAGCATCGCTAATCGGCCTATCCTGAAAAAACTTATGAGACCTGGCTTCAAGAAATAATGTATCCAAAACTTTTTTGTCCATGATTTACCGCTTTCCTAATTCCATTCTACTGTTTGGGGGTTCAAGCCAATCTTGTTGATAGAGGACTCTCATCCATCAAATTCGTCAATTGGTGATTCATCCTTTCGGATAACTGGTGTCTTATGTTGATTGATTCCGAATCATCCCAAAGATTTTGGGTTTCATCAGGATCATTAAACAAATCATACAATTCACCCCATGACTGATTGGCATATATTGTATACCGCCATCGGGAATCAACCAGACTGCGTACCCTGGCAGGTTGTTTAAATCCCAATTTGCTGGCCCCATCGTTAAATTCAATCAGCAGTTCATTCCTGACAGCTTGGTTTTCGAAAATCGTTGGAAGTAGATTTTTACCCTGAATGCCATTATAGGGTAGGAGCCCCGCCCGTTCGAGAATGGTAGCAGACAGATCAATGGTTGAGCCAAGTTGCTCCGTAACCTGCGCCTCTCTTGATTCGGGATCCGACCAGATCATGGGTATCTGGGTAATGCTTTTGAAGGGCATAAGGCCTTTCAGAACAAAGTTAAAATCACCAAGATAGTCCCCGTGATCTGAATTGAAGCAAATCACCGTATTATCATATTGGCCATTGGCCTTAAGCGCCTCTATGACTCTTCCCACGGCGTCATCTATGCATGAAACCATGCCGGAGGTAAGGGCTTTGATTTCCCTGACCGAGCGATCGTCTACCATGGAAACCGTTTGTCGGGTCAATTGACCCCCTCCCGCATGATAGTTGTTCTGAAGCCATTGCATCGGTGGTGTTGGGTTTTTGTGGGCGGAAAACGGTAAATCAACGTCAAATTCATCTGGCGAATACATTCCCCAGTATTTGCCTGGAGGGTTGAATGGGTGATGTGGGTCAGGAAAACTGACAAAGGCAAAAAATGGGTTATCGGATTGGCCTTGCTTATCCAGGAAGGTTATGGCACGATCTGCAATCCAGGAGGTTGGATAGAGATGTTCAGGAATCGGTGTTCGATATGCCTGCAGACAAGTGTAGTTGTGTGAAAGTTGATTCACTGGATCGTAATAATTCTCCCAATCGGGTACATTGGACCTGAACCAATGCTGGTAATCTCCACCAAGCCTATCGCCATGCAAAGTTGTTACTTCAACTTGATCAAATCCATAATAGGGTATGTCAATATGTGTACCACCCTCACAGGATTCCGGATCTGTCTCTTCCTGATAAATTGCATCATTGGTTGCCTTCCACGCTTCCTGTACCAAGAGGTTGGAATTCTCTTCCCTTTCCTGAACGGGAGGGAGATTTACCATTGGTTGCAAATGGCATTTACCAAATGCGGCAGTTTCATATCCTCCTGCACGCAGAACATCCACGAAAGTATTGGCACCCAAGGGCAAAAAACATCCATTGTATCTTAATCCATGCACGCTTGGCATCCGGCCGGTCATGAAGCTTGCCCGGTTGGGCATGCATATCGGTGAAGCAACAAAAAACCTATCAAATCTGGTACCCTTGTCTGCTATGGCATCAATATGAGGGGTTTTTACAACTGGATGGCCGTAACATCCCAACCAGTCCCGCCTTTGCTGATCAGTCATGAAAAACAGGAAATTTGGACGGGACATGATCTACCCCAATTGTTCAATATGGCATTGGATGTGCCTTGTTGGCCATATCGATATCCTCAAGACATTCATCAGGAAGGGTGAGTTGAGTGGATTTGAGGAGGTAGGCCAGCTGGTCACTAGTTGTAGCTCCGAAAATTGCCGAAGCCATGAAATATCTATATCGACACCATGCGAGAGCCATGAGTGGAAGTTCCACGCCATATTTTTTGGCGATATTGTTATAGGCTTCAATTGCCGGCCAAACATTGGGTGTTGCCCGTCCACCAAGCGTAGCCTGCAAGGACATTCTAGAACCTTTGGGAATAGTGGTTCCACCATGATATTTGCCGGTTAACAAACCAGTAGCCAAGGGAGAATAGGCAAGCAAACCAACCTTTTCGTTATGGGCCAATTCCCCCAGGTCCAAATCGAAAAGTCTACATAGCAGACTGTATTCGTTCTGAAGGATTTCCATCCGGGGCAATCCTTTTTCCTTGGCAATTCTATGCCATTGGGAGGTTCCCCAGGCACTTTCATTGGATAGCCCCACATATCGGATTTTTCCTTCCCTGACTAAACCGTCAAGACAGGTCAGTACTTCCTCCATACTCTCTAGGGTTTCTTCCCTGTTTTGTCTCGTTGGGATAAAGGTCCAATTTTGTCTGAACATATAGGAACCCCGATTGGGCCAATGGAGCTGATAAAGATCGATATAATCTGTTTGCAGTAATCTCAGGGAGGCTTCAACGGCTTGCGGGATGGTCTTGCTGGAGATGGGCGCACCGTTTCGGATCAATTTCATTCCTTCACCGGCAACTTTGGTAGCAATCAATACCTTTGATCTCTTGCCTGATCTTTGCAGCCAGTTACCGATGATTCTCTCGGAATCTCCCTGGGTTTGCTTGCTGATGGGGTTAACGGGATACATTTCAGCGGTGTCGAAGATATTGATACCTGTGTCCACCGCAAGATCCATTTGCCGAAAAGCATCTTCCTCCGGCGTTTGGGTACCAAAGGTCATTGTACCCAGGCACAATTCGCTGATGAATTGATCTGTTTGCCCCATCCTGTTAAATTTCATATCATTTCCTACACGTTGCTGTACCAGACCAGCATATATAAATACAGTTGGTCCTTATTCCATTGAAAAAAGTGGGAATTTGAAAACGTCCAGACACTCAGTTACCGACAGAGTAAAATTCCCAAACGTCTAAATATCAGATTAGACGATCTTGTTAAAGAATGTAAGCCATAAATTGGCTGACACTGGTTCAGAGCAAGTAATTTGGCGAGTTATTTGGAAAATGAACCTTAATCAGGTTACAGAATTAACAAGGTGAAAGTGAACGCAAGAGAACAATGGTTTTGGTTACCAAAACTTCCAAAACCGATCCTTGGGGGAATCCTTATCTTGTTTGTATCTACTCCTGGAATGCCTGTCAAACCGATCTCCCTTTCTACCATGCCAGAAACCCTGTTGCATTCGTTCAGCAACCTCGGCTCGTTCTTCAGGGGTCATATTTGCGATTTGAGTTGAGAGCAGGGAGTGGGCTGTTTCCATTCTGTTCAGTGATAGTTGTCTTTGATTGGCAAAATGATCATCAAGGGCTTCCTTGTCAAAACTATCGGCTGACAATATTGATATGAGGGATTCGAATTCCTGTTGTGCATCACGCAGTATTTCATCCATGCTGTCCTTGCGATTGGCTAGCTGGAGTTTAAGCTGATCCCGGTCAATTTTATCAAGTGATCCTGAAAAGCCACCCAATCCAACTGAGCCGAAATACTGATGTATGGGTACTGGTCCGTAAACAAACCATTTATAGGCTGCGCCGACGGCAAGACCGACTATGATCATGTTCAAACAAAGAGAAATGACCAACAGGATTTTAACCCACAAGGGAGTTTTAAATTTAACTTCTACCATATTCCAAATTACTACCTATAAGTGGTCCAAAAAGATTGGGGGACATCCAATAAAAACAAAATCAAGCCAGATTTCAGATACATTCTCCCTGACACTTATACGAAAAAGAAAAGAAATTCCGTTGAAAAAGCAAGATGTATTTATTCGGAAGTTAACGAGCGGATTGAGAATCTACGAACAGGGGGTGGTTCAACCTTTGTAACAATTATTGTTATGCCATTCGAGCAAACCTGTATCTGGAGGAATTCGACCATTTTCGCTCGGTACAAAGATGTTCTTGCCATGCAAGGCATAATAATCCCTGCCATTTTCAAATTCTTGTCGAATTCGGTGGCTGACTTCAAATTTGTAGTCAGAATTTACGGTCACATACCCACCATCGAACAATTTGTGTATATCACTTCGGAACAATATTCCATTTGAAGGCTCATGTTTCCCACCCAGGTTATACGGTTTGATGTGTGCTGCTTCCAGTACAGGAAGGGTTTTTTCATTTGTTATGGCACATCTATTGTAGTAATTTGTTCTAATTAGTGAACGAAAACCGCCTTGACCAAGCCGGGGGAGAATCAATTGAGGTGGTCCATAACGTATTTGCCCATCTTCTGGTTCTGTCCAAAGTAATGGCTGTACTTCATGCCACAACGTTAAACCCAAGCCTTCGGCAGTGTCATAATTTTTACCTACTACAATAGGGGCTTTCCAATCCTGTGGCGGACTTAAATAATTTTCCTCATCCAGAAAAAACGGATCGGAAAGTATTGTACAACCAATTTCAAAAGAATCAGAGTTTGTTCGGGTGCGTAATTTGCTTACCATATTATACATTTTATCAGCAGAATCGGCCCCATTTCCATATCCAAAGGTATCCCAGGCCAATTTCCAGGGTAATTTTAGAAAATTTGAAAAAATACCCCCTCCGGCAATTTTGTTGACCGGTGCCTTGAGTTTGAAGAGCACGAGTTCACCTACTGTATGGTTTGTGAATGATTTTCCTGAAGGATTCCAAAAATTTACCGTACTCAGACCACGATCTCCTCTCCGATGTTCATTCCGCAGGAATTCAAACCAGCCAATGTCTGTAACCATAACTGAGATTTTTACCATCGTTCGTTACTTATGCTGTTGTTGAGTTGGGTAAACATTCAATCAAAACTCAATGATTTTTCACCATGTATACTATTTGATATTAAGGGATTTCAACTCCTGCTCAAGATACTTTATGTCCGAAGGATTGTTGAGTTCCCAAAAATTTCTTCCATGGGCCTCAACTTCAACGCAGGTAATGGGCACGCCACCTTCGATAAACCGAAGCTGTTCCAAACCTTCCTGTAATTCCAATTTGCCGGCTTCGGTGCTTGAATACCACTTCAGGGCTTCCCTCGTATAGCCATAAATGCCAACGTGATGAAAAACAGGTGTCAATTCCCCGGCTGAATATTGCCGGTCACACCAGGGAATGATCTCCTTTGAAAAATATAGGGCATTGCCTCCCTGCCCAAAAACTACTGTAGTAGCGCCAACACGACCCTCTTCCCTATCCCGCTGGAATCTAGAGAGAATTTCACCATCACACCTCAAGACGGGCGTTACAACCTGTGGATGGTCGCTACCAGTCAAGGCATCGATCAGGCTTTCAATAAATTCAGGGGGGCTGAGAGGAGCATCTCCCTGTACATTGATGACAAGATCATATTGTTCATCCAGTTTTAGAAGTGCTTCGGCACATCTCTCTGTTCCATTTTTACAACTCGAGGAAGTAATAAGGGTTTCACCACCAAATGACTGGACCTCATCGACAATTCGTTGATCATCGGTAGCTACGACAACAAGATCAGCTCCTCTGACTCTTGATGTAGCTTCCCAGGTTCGGTGAACAAGTGATTTCTCTAGGCCAGAGACACCTTTCAATGGTGTAAGGGGTTTGCCGGGGAATCGGCTTGAAGCATATCTTGCGGGAATGATAATGGCTACTTGCAATGGATCGGTATTCCTTTCGCTACGGCAAGGAAAGGGGGATTCCAATAATTGTCCTTGCCATAAATGAAATTGCTGCATGAGGGAAGTTCAATCATGGAACCACCACTGGCCAAAAGAAGGGCATGTCCCGCTGCCGTGTCCCATTCCTTGGTCGGACGAAACCTTGGATAAATATCCCCTTTGCCTACGGACAACAAAGCAAATTTTATCGAGGATGAAACACATTCAGTCTGGTAAGAACCATAATCCTTGAGCAATAGTTCTTCCTTGTCGGTCGAAAAGGCCTTTGAAAGAAGCACCTTGTAGGTGTGATTATCCGGGTGGGAACCTCTGTTTGATTCTACAGGTTCAAAACGGTTATCGTGTCCAAAGCAACGACCAATGAAAACACCTTTTCCCGGGACATTGAAATACATTTGATCTAAGGCCGGAGCAGCCAGAATTCCTATTATCGGAACCGAATTCTCAACAAGGGCTATATTTACCGTGAACTCATCCTCACCTCTTAAAAAGACCCTAGTACCATCAAGAGGATCAATGACAAAAAACCGGTCGTATTTCCTGGAATGACTTTCAGGAATTTCCTCGCTGACTATCGGAATGGTGGGAAAGGATTTTTGCAGCCCCTCAACAATGATCTCATTGGCTTGAAAATCGGCAGAAGAAACCGGGCTGTTATCACTCTTGTAACTAACATCAATGGAATTGCCGTCCCGCAATTCATTGATTCTTTCACTTGCCCTCACGGCCAGTGTAATAATTTCATCCAACTGTTGTCTCGAAATCATGAGCGATCCCGATTTGGCAGCAAATTTTTGGACTTGCAGAAAAACCCTGGCATCACCTGTTCTCTTTTCTCCTCAAGAAACCACTCGAAGTGTTAAATTTATTCTACCTGATTGCCTCAACAAGTTGGAAGTACCAAATTTTATTCGATCTATACCATGATAGCACAATCGGGCATCACCTCCCATAATCACAACATCTCCTGAATGCAACCAAAATGATTCGGTTTTACCTCCTCGATATGTATTACCGATTCTGAAAAGGGCTTCATCACCCAATGAAATGGATAATACGGGCCAGGACAAATCCTTTTCGTCTCGATCCTGGTGAAGTCCCATTTTTGCATTGGCCTCATAATAGTTTATCAGGCATGTGTCGGGATCTTTTTCCATGGAAATCAGATTTTGCCAGATTTCCCGCACCAAAGGAGAAATCGGGGGCCAGGGGTTGCCGTCTGGTTGCAGGGGTTCATAACGATATCCGCGCTGGTCACTAAACCAGCCACAATTACCGGCAGAGGTCATTTTCACCGACATTTTCTTACCGGAGGGGGTTTGCAAGGTGTTAAATGGTGCCTGACGGACGATTTCCCTTATAGATTCGACTAGTTCCACCTGTTTGTTAAGAGACAGAAAGTTCCTGTGGACAATAAATCCGCGCTTAAATTCAGTCGTGGAAATCATTGCAAGGCAAAACCTTCGTTGTGGTCAGTCAATCTTCCTAACCTAGATGAAACTTCAGCAAAAGTACACCTTGTAGCCATCAATTGATGAAAAACTGCGAAGCAATAGGCTGAAAGGCGGCTCCAATTGCCCCTGCCCTTGAACCCAAGGTTCCCTCTTCGGCTTTTGGTGGTACTATACCCCTCGTATCCACCTTATGTACCCAATCGTTTATGGAATCTACCAACTTGCTTCTGATATAGTCAGGAAAATTGCCATCAATGATGATGTTTGGCACATCAACAATCGCTGAAACTGCCACTGAGGCAATGGCAATTCCCTTGGCAGTATCTTCAATCCATTTGTTGACGATAGTCTCTTGCTCGTGCCATATCTTGCTGAATTTATCTTGGAACACCTGTTGACCAGTGTACTCCTGCAACATCTTCTCTAGTACATAAATTGATGATTTCTGAATCAATTGGGTTGATGAACCATTGGGAAGAGAAACGGGTATGGTTCCAAAGGCACCAGCGTTGTTATTATGACCGAGCACCAATTTCCCATCAAGGACCAAACCACCACCGATGAAGGTATCAACGAAAAAGTAACCAAAGGAATTTCTAACACTTCCCTGACCAAAGACGAGTTCACCATTACAAGCCATGGTTCCATCATTGGCACTGATAGCGGGAAGTGAAGTTATGACAGAGATTTCCCTGTTCAGGTCAAAGTCTCTCCAGCTATTCATTTCCTCCCTCGGTACCCCTATTACATCACTCCATTTCCAGAGATCGAAGGGAACAGCTATACCAATACCGATGATTCGGGAATGCAATGAGAATGATATTTCATTTTGAATGTCGCTAATATTGTTTCGTACAAACTGCAGAATCCTTTCTGGTGTCGGGAAGGTGTAATACATACTTCTTTCGGCACGGATCTGACCCAAGAAGTCCACCAAAACCAATTCAGCATGCCTGCGTCCAATTAAAAGACCAAATGCAAATGCTCCATCCGGGTTGAGGCTGATGGGAAGATAAGGTTTGCCAACATTCCCCTTGACAGGTTTTCCCTTGATGATGAGGTCAGCATCCTCAAGTTTTCTTGTTATTACCGAGGAGGTTTGTGCTGAAAATGATGTCAGTTGGGCGATTTTGGAACTTGGAATATTCCCGGTTTTCCAAATCAGGGAAAGAATCAGCCTTTCATTGTGGTTCCGGATGCTTGACGAATCCATTCCCTGATAAATGAAGGATTTTGTAAGTTTCTCGGTTTCCAATATTAAAAAAGTAATTTATGATAAAAAAAAATTAGTAAACAAGGTTTATTTATTATTGACATTTTATTTTTTATACAATAAACATCTCAATTCTACAATCAAAATTTACTGAAATCATTCAGTAGATAACTTGATATCCAATAGGAGGAAAAATGAAAAAACTGCTTACTACAGCGGCAATTTCCGTTTCGTTGATAGCTGGAGCCAGTTCTGTTTCGGCCATGGACGTTTCTGCTTGCCTGATTACCAAGACCGAATCCAATCCCTTCTTTGTTAAAATGAGGGAAGGTGCTAATGCCAAGGCGGAAGAAATGGGAATTTCGCTTAAAAGTTATTCTGGTAAAATCGACGGGGACAACGAATCCCAGGTAACTGCAATCGAGACCTGCATTGCTGATGGGGCAAAGGGAATTCTGATTACACCTTCGGATACCGCAGCCATTGTAACATCCGTGACCCAGGCAAGGGATGCAGGATTGCTTGTTATTGCCCTTGATACACCCCTTGATCCGATTGATGCAGCTGATTCAACATTCGCAACTGATAACTTTGTTGCTGGTGAGCTGATCGGTCAATGGGCTGCTGCAACCTTGGGTGCTGATGCTGCCAATGCCAAGATCGGACTACTTAACATCAATGTCAGCCAGCCTACAGTTGGTGTACTTCGGAACCAGGGTTTCTTGCAGGGATTTGGAATTGACCTAGGTGATCCCAACAAGTGGGGTGACGAGGATGATTCTCGAATCGTAGGTCATGAAGTATCCAACGGTAACGAAGAAGGTGGTCGCACGGGCATGGAAAACCTGCTTGCAATCGATCCACAGATCAACGTTGTATACACGATCAACGAACCTGCAGCAGCAGGCGCTTATGAAGCCCTGAAGGCGATCGGACGTGAAAATGATGTCCTGATTGTTTCCGTGGATGGTGGATGTCCGGGTGTTCAGAACATCAAGGATGGTGTCATTGGTGCAACTTCACAGCAATATCCATTGCTGATGGCTTCCCTTGGTATTGAGGCCATCGCAGCATGGGCTGCAGATGGATCCAAACCGGATAACACACCGGGTAAGAACTTCTATGATACCGGTGTTTCCTTGATAACCGACCAGCCAGCTGATGGTGTAGACAGTATTGATACTGACGAAGGAATGTCTCTCTGCTGGGGTTGATTCTACTACAGAATTGATTTAAAGTGTTTGATCTGAGGACGGTTTTGCTGTCCTCAGATTTTTATTATAAAGACCCAGGGTTACATATATCAGCAGGGCGAAAGCAATATGGTAGAAAATGCAACTGAAGATATCCATTCAGAGATAGAGGCAGACCATAACGGTTTTATTCGAAAATTTCACCATGTATTGCATCAGACACCAGCAATTGTACCGCTGATTGTCCTTTCTTTATCCATACTGGTTTTTGGCCTTTTGCTGGGACCCAAATTCTTTTCACCCTTTGCCCTGACCCTGATACTTCAACAGGTCCAGATTGTCGGTATCGTTGGTGCCGCCCAAACTTTGGTCATTCTTACTGCAGGGATTGATTTGAGTGTCGGGGCTATCATGGTAATCAGTTCCGTCATCATGGGACAATTTACCTTTCGATATGGCCTTCCTCCATCAGTAGCTGTAGCCTGTGGTTTGCTGTGTGGATCCCTGATCGGGTGCATCAATGGCTGGTTGGTTGCCAAAATGAAACTACCGCCATTCATCGTTACACTTGGCATGTGGCAAATTGCCTTGGCTGCGAACTTTTTATATTCCGCGAATGAAACGATACGTAGTCAGGATATCGCAGCTGAAGCACCCTTGTTACAGATCTTCGGCACCAAGTTCAATATAGGGGGAGCGGTCTTTACCCTAGGTGTCATTTTCATGGTCTTTCTGGTTCTCTTTCTGGCCTATGTTCTGAAACATACCGCCTGGGGCAGGCATGTATATGCGGTAGGAGACGATCGCGAAGCAGCCGGATTGTCCGGGGTTAATGTGAATTTCACACTTATTTCGGTATATACAATAGCAGGCTTGATCTGTGCCTTTGCAGGTTGGACTCTGATCGGAAGGATCGGGTCGGTATCACCTACTTCGGGACAGTTGGCCAATATTGAGAGCATCACTGCAGTGGTGATTGGAGGGATATCCCTTTTTGGTGGAAGGGGTTCGATTTTAGGTATGTTTTTTGGAGCTCTTATCGTTGGAGTGTTTTCCTTGGGCCTCAGACTGATGGGTGCAGATGCCCAATGGACCTATTTGTTGATAGGCACTTTGATAATTGTTGCCGTGGCACTGGACCAGTGGATACGAAAGGTGGCATCCTGATGGAACCCATACTAGCGGCTCGGGGATTGGTCAAGAGATTTGGTCGGGTGACTGCTCTGGACAATTGTGATTTTGAGCTGTATCCAGGTGAAATACTTGGAGTTATCGGGGACAATGGTGCTGGCAAGTCAACCCTCATCAAATCCCTATCAGGTGCTGAAATCCCTGATGAGGGAGAGGTTTTTCTTGAGGGTGAGGCGGTAAATTTCTCATCGCCCATTGATGCTCGAAAGGCTGGGATCGAAACGGTTTACCAGACTTTGGCCATGTCACCTGCCCTTGCCATTGCTGATAATATGTTCATGGGCAGGGAAATTCGTAAGAAGGGACTGATCGGGCAATTGTTTCGAAAACTCGATCATGCCAAAATGCAGAAAATTGCCCATCAAAAACTCACTGATCTTGGAATCATGACCATCCAGAACATCAATCAGGCCGTTGAAACCCTTTCTGGGGGACAAAGGCAGGGTGTCGCCGTGGCCCGTGCCGCAGCCTTTGGTTCCAAGGTGATAATCATGGATGAGCCTACGGCTGCACTAGGTGTGAGGGAAAGCAGACGTGTTCTTGATCTGATACTGGATGTCAAATCCCGGGGGATTCCAATCATATTGATTTCTCACAACATGCCCCATGTCTTCGAAGTTTCCGATCGCATTCATATCCACCGGCTTGGTCGTCGATTATGCGTTATCAAACCAGATGATTTTTCCATGTCGGACGCAGTTGCCTTCATGACAGGTGCCAAGAAACCACCGTCAGAATTTGTCGGCACTGCCTGATATTCCATTTACAGTATCCGTTACTGCTCACAAATTATCCACAATAAGGTATTTCTTGGTTCCAGCCATTATCTTCAACGGATAATCATGGTGGTGGTTAAATAGCTATATTACATACGGCTTTGATATTTTTTCTAATCCCCATTCGCATTTTTGGGCACATGCCTAAATACATAATCCCTACCTCCTACCAGTGAGGGTATTTGCTTGCGGGACGAGTCGACAAGAGTAAGATCTAGGGTATAATTTGCCTGGCAAGGCTCCTTGCCACCCAAATCCGCTATCACCTCCCCCCATGGATTCACGATCATGGAATGACCATATGATGTTCGGCCATCATCATGGTCACCAACCTGAGCAGCGGCGATGACCCATGTACCGTTTTCTATGGCACGGGCCCTTAACAGTACTTCCCAATGAGCCTTACCGGTTGGAACGGTAAAAGCCGATGGTATGAATATAACAGAAGCCCCCTTTTGACAATACTCACGATAAATTCCCGGAAATCTCAAATCATAACAGATGCTCATACCCCATAATCCCCAAGGAGTGTCGACCAATACAGCAACATCACCTGCTGTATAGCGCTGTGATTCACCAATTGCCTTCCTACCCTCCAGATAGACATCAAACAAATGGATCTTGTTGTAAGAGGCCAAGATTTTACCCTGTGGTGTAATCAGTACCGAACAGTTGTAGAATTTGCTCCCCTCTCTTACCGGTGTGGAACCAATATGGATCCATTTGCCCGTTGCCCCAGCAAGATCTTGGCAGGTTATGATAAAAGGATCATTTTCAACGGTGGTTATCGATTTCCGGGCTTTTGAAAAGTTTTTGTTCATCAGCCCCGATACTTCAGGCAGGGCAATGAGGTCCGAATTACCAGACTTTTGTACAATCCGGTTGATCAGTTCGATATTTCCCTGATGGTTGTCAGTGGAACACATCTGTACCAAAGTTACATCTAATTTCATCACTAACCTGAACTTTCCCAAATCAGCCTTTTTGTTCGTCGGGTCAAAGTCACTCCTGCTCCAAAAAATCCCTGATAGCGGATATGACCCTGTCTGGTACTTCTTCCGCCAGAAAATGCCCACAATCCTCGAAAATGTACAATTTATGGTTCGGCAGTTCGGATTTCCACCGTTCCAGTTCCTTCCTTCGGAATGCAATATCTTTCAAGCCCCAGAGCAGAAGCACCGGTTTGTCTACAAAGGCCCCACGATCGCCCCAGATGGAGCACAGCCAGTCACTAGCACCAGTTATGTAGCCCGGCAGCGCGGCGTTGGAGACTGTGAAAGTATTCAAGACGACCTGTTCAAGACAGGATTCCATACCCTTTT
>WTGT01000217.1 GCA_011523445.1 Paracoccaceae bacterium | reverse complement strand
GTGTATTGAAGCCTCGGGAACATCCAAACCCATCAATCTTGCCAGTTTCATACAAAATAATTCATTGTGTACGGTATCATTGAATTTTGTGATCGTGGGTTTCAGAATATGAGTAGTTGGTGCGCCTCCCTTAACCAATACTACGCGCCCATCCAAGTATCCAACTGCCAACTTGTTTTGAGCTCCTGCAAGCGATAATCGATAACCATCATCACCAGCTAAAAGCGGACGTTTTTTTATTTTTCTTAGAATCCGCAATAGTTTGTCATCATCCAAGAACTCGACATATACCTTGGCATCTTGTGGTTTTGGTTTGACGTCTTGGGGAAATAAGGACAAAGCACCAGCACAATCTCCTCCAACTGCTTCCAGTATAGAATAGGAGTTATACTCCGACACTCCCAAATTCCTGGCCAATTTTTTCCTTATGCCTTCGTCAGGTAATAGTCCTGAAAAAAAGGCTTCAACTTTGTTACCTCTATATTTCCCCTTGAAAAAATCATCTGAGAAATCGTTGGAAAATCTAACATCCAAAGGAAGTGATAAGGAAATCCCGTATTTTCCCTTTTTGTAATATTCATCACTGTAGGAAAATTCCAATACCCCACTTTCATCTCGGGATAATGAACCCACGAAGTCATTATTTAGATAAACATCCAATGATTGATTCACAGTTTTGTACCATTCAAATGAATATCAATTCCCAACATTGAAATTGTTGCCAATGCTTTGCCTATATGACAGGATTCCTTGCCATTTTCCAATTCCCTGACAAATCTAATACCCACACCTGTAGTTGCTGCTAGCTGCTCTTGGGTCAATCCTTGATCCTTTCGAATTGCCTTCACAATTTTACCAAGTTTCCTTACTCTATCATTATTCATAAATCATCCCTTTAGGGTTTAATTAAGTTAAAATACGCCATAATAATTGATAATCACACCGATTGGGTTTAAATGAATAATTCATTATTTCATCCCTTTCGGGTTGATAATAATCAAATATTTAAAATATTCAAGAAAATAATACCGAAAGGGTTGATTAATTTTGATTTAAACCATCACACAGATGCTGAGTAATGTTGGATTCATCCAAGAATATAGCACAGCAATTAATTATTGAACCAATGGACTTTGAGTGCCATCCAGTGAAATGCCGTGAATATCTGCTCGGCCTATCAGTATTGCAATATACTGCGAAACTGCCTTGGACCAAGTTGATGCTTCCAGCCAGGCAGCAATGCGATCATTAACCATTTCAAATGGAAGGCCATGACCCTCAATGATACGGTCGAGTGCTATCACATGATATCCAAATCGACTTTCCACAGGTGATTCTGTTATTTCCCCTACCTGCATGCCCTTGATTGCTCTTTCGAAATCTTCTACCGTACTGCCAGGTGTCAACTGTCCCAGGTTTCCACCCTGATCCCTTGAAGTACAGTCCGAGTGTTCTCTGGCAAGAGAAGAAAACAACTCTGGTTTGGGCTTGAGCATTCGACATAATTCCTCAGCTCTTGCCTTGGATTTTTGCCGTCCCTTTGTGTCTGATTCTGATACCGCGATGAGGATGTGACGTGCCTCGTAAAGGGTTGGGCTGTTGAATTTTTCGGGATGTCTTTCATAATAGAGTCTGCATTCATCAACTGTTGCAGTGGGTACCGTTACCTCCTGGTCTATCAAAACCCTGATAGCAGCATCAATCTCTGTTTCCTTCCTTCCCTCATCATCTGTTTCAGGTGTTGCTGAAATATCAAGACGACTAGCTTCCTGCCAAAGCAATTCCCTTATCACCAATGCTTCTGCGGCTGCCCTTAATGCCCTCCCCGGAGTAGGTGCCGGATGGTTTTGGGCTTCCTCCAGGATCTGCTTTTCGGGAATGGGTACCTTATTGACCTGAACATCCTTCAGGGAAAAACCGATACCGGATTTGGACTCATTGGATTTATCGGCTTCGGCACGTGGCTCCGATTTTGGAATTATCATTACTTGTCAGGATTGTGGAAAGTTTTGGGTTGTGGTCTTTTGATTGCGTTCGCGAACAACCTGATAACCAGGTCGCCACAAGTAATGGACCGGTGCACTCAACATGTGGACCAATCGCGTGAACGGAAAAAGCAGGAAAATGGTCAAGCCGAGAAACAGATGTAATTTGAATACAATTGCTGCATCCGCAACATAACTCGCAGCTTCAGGGTTGAAGGTAAATATTCCTTGGGCCCAAGTCATGAATTTCACCATTTCATGCCCATCGAGATGTTGCATTGAAATCGGGATTGTCAGTAGTCCCAGCATCAGCTGAAGCCAAAGCAAAATGATTATGAGTGTATCCGACATGGTTGAATTTGCTCGTACACGGGCATCAAACAACCGTCTATGAACCAGTAGCGTGGCACCGATGATGGCCATGATTCCGGCAATTCCACCAATAACTATTGCCATCATCTGCTTGGCTCCATGACTGATGCCTATCATGTCAAAAATCGCGATTGGAGTAAGCAAACCGACCAAGTGCCCGAAAAAGACGATTAGCACTCCTACATGGAACAGTACGGAGCCCCAGATGAGTTGCTTACGACGAAGCAGTTGTGATGAACCTGACCTCCAACTGTAGGGATCTCGGTCATAACGAAGGATCGTACCCACAATCATGACTACAAGAGCTATATAGGGATAAATTCCAAAAAGCAGTGTATTTACGAAATCAGACATGGCTGGGATTCTCCGTATTGGTATTTTGAACAGCGTCTGGGGGTCTGCGTTGGGCAGCTCTAAATTGCTTCTTCATCCGCTCCAATCCACAACTATCTTCACCCGTTCCCCCTCCAAAGGTGACTACTTCCTCTTCCCAGATTTTATCAAGGGCATCAAGGTCTTTCGGATCATCATCCGGAATCTGAAGGAGTTCATTAACCAGTTTGGGGTCGGGTTTCATTTTAGCTAGGGAAATCAATACCAAAAAAGCATTTGCATAAATGGATTTGCGTTTTGTCAATCTTTCCCGGATTGCAACAAGAATATGTGATGTTTGTTCAAGCAGGGATAAAGCCTCGGCAATTGGTTTGGTTGAAAGATATTCCAGAAACATGGGCAAATAGTCCGGTAATTCCTTGGTACCAATTTCAAATCCATCCTTTTCATACATGGCCAGCATGTCGACCATGGCTTGTCCACGGTCACGGCTTTCACCATGAACATGTTCAAACAAGTGCAAGGACAGCGATCTGGTACGGTCAAACAGATATACATAACGCTCCTGTGCGTCATAAATGTCACGTTCACCAATATCACTGGCCAGTTTGTGCAAGGATTCCCTAATGGATTTGTTTATAGGCATTTCATTGGCAATCTGCCCTATCTCCGGCATTGCCTCATGTATTTCTTTCGATGGATAGGAAAGAAGTACAGATACTATTTTGAATACGGAAACTGTCATGCACTCTCCTTGAAAAGTTCTGATGGGGTCTGGACAGTACGAGGTCTCTTGGCCCCAAACAGATCATTCTCGGTAGACCCCCCTGAGCATCCACTGCCAAAGGTGAACCCACAGGATCCCCTGATATCATAGGCATCTTCCGTGATTTCACGATGCGAGGTAGGAATTACAAACCTGTCTTCATAATTGGCTATTGCCATAATCTGGTACATATCCTCAATAATTGCTCCAGTTAATCCCACTCTTTCGGCAATCGATTCATCAATAACCCCTTCCACGGACTTGGACCTCATGTAGGCCCTCATGGCAAGCATTCTCTCAAGTGCGTTAATGACGGGTTCATCCTTTCCTGCTGTCAACAGGTTCGAGAGATACCGGACTGGAATGCGCATGGACCGGACATCGGGCAGACCATCTTCCCACCCGATTTTACCTGCCTCGGCTGCAGATTGTAAGGGTGAAAGTGGTGGCACATACCAAACCATCGGCAAGGTTCTGTATTCAGGGTGTAATGGGAAGGCAATCTTCCAATCCATTGCCATCTTGTAGACCGGAGACCTTTGGGCAGCCTCAAGCCAGGCATCGGGAACTCCATCCAGCCTGGCCTGGGCAATTACTTCTGGATCTTCAGGATCAAGAAATACATTGAGTTGTGCTTCATAAAGATCCTTTTCATCCGGGGTGGATGCGGCTTCGGCAATGAGGTCAGCATCATAAAGAATCACACCAAGGTAACGAATGCGTCCAACACAGGTTTCCGAACAGACCGTTGGTTCACCAGCCTCAATGCGTGGATAGCAAAAAACACATTTTTCAGACTTGCCTGAGGACCAGTTATAGTAGATTTTCTTGTAGGGGCACCCGGAAATACACATCCTCCACCCACGGCAGGTTTCCTGATCTATCAAAACGATACCGTCATCCTCACGCTTGTAGATTGCCCCCGAGGGACATGCCGCAACACATGTTGGGTTGAGACAATGTTCACAAAGTCTTGGAAGATACATCATGAATGTGTTTTCGAACTCGCCATATATCTCTTTTTCAATGTCCTTGAAATTGTAGTCCTTGGACCTGCTGGAGAATTCACCCCCGAGAATCTCTTCCCAATTGGGTCCCCATTCAATTTTTTCGATCCGCTCGCCGCTTACCATGGAACGCGGTCTGGCCGTTGGAGCAGTCTTACCTTCAGCAGATGTCTGAAGGTGCCCGTAATCAAAATCAAACGGTTCATAATAGTCATCAATTTCCGGTAGGTCGGGGTTACCAAATATCTTGGCTAGGATTCGCCATTTTGATCCCATTTTGGGTACTATCCTGCCGTTGGATTTTCGTGTCCAGCCACCATTCCACTTTTTCTGGTTCTCCCACTCCTTTGGATAACCAATTCCAGGTTTGGTTTCGACATTGTTGAACCAGGCATATTCCACACCTTCGCGGTTGGTCCAGACGTTTTTACATGTTACTGAACACGTGTGACAACCGATACACTTGTCGAGGTTAAGTACCATCCCGATTTGTGCACGTATCTTCATTTTGCTACCTCCGATTGAGCAATGTTTGATCTGAATGCTTTTACATCCAGTCTACCTTATCAAGTTTGTGAACCACCACGAATTCATCACGGTTGGAACCAACAGTGCCATAATAATTGAATCCATAGGATTGCTGGGCATACCCGCCGATCATGTGAGTAGGCTTCGTAATGGCCCGAGTAACTGAATTGTGTATACCCCCTCTTTGTCCAGTAATATTGGAGCCGGGGGTATTTATCAGCTTTTCCTGTGCGTGATACATGTAGATTGTACCTTGTTTCATTCTTTGGGATACGACTGCACGTGCTGTAATGGCACCGTTGACATTAAATACCTCTACCCAGTCGTTATCGATTATTTCTGCTGTTTCTGCATCTTCTTCAGAAATCCAGACTACTGGTCCACCCCGATTAAGTGTCAACATGAGTTGATTGTCCGAATAGGTTGAATGGATTCCCCATTTCTGGTGAGGGGTAATGAAATTCAGCACTACTTGGGGACGGCCATTGGATTTGGCCTGGATAATAGGGTTGATACCTTTTGTATCGATTGGTGGACGGTAAACACAAAGTGCTTCGCCAAAGGCACGCATCCAGAGATGATCCTGGTAAAGTTGTTGTCGGCCAGACAATGTTCTCCATGGTATCAATTCATAGACATTGGTATAACCGGCGTTGTAACACACCTTTTCAGATTCAATACCGGACCAGGTTGGAGAAGAAATGATCTTTCGAGGTTGGGCAACAATATCGTTGAAGCGGATTGCCTCATCTTCCTTTGGTTTGGCGAGATGGGTGTGATCAATACCGGTTCGTTGAGACAGTGCTTCCCAAGCCCTGACAGCAACATGGCCATTGGTTTCCGGTGCCAAGGTCAGAATTACCTCGGAAGCATCAATATCCGTTTCAATTCGGGGACGTCCCTTGGTTGGACCTTCCTCCGTAACTATTCCATTGAGATCACAAAGCAATTCTATTTCTTTATCGGTATTCCATGATATGCCTTTACCTCCATTTCCCAACTTGTCCATAAGTGGACCCAAGGAAGTGAATCGCTTGTAGAGGTTGGGATAATCACGCTCAACGATGGCCAATGAAGGCATGGTTTTGCCTGGGATCGGGAGGGTTGTGCCTTCCTTCCAGTCACTAACCTCAAATGGTTGCGCTAACTCCCCGGGAGTATCATGTAATATGGGAACAAGCACCACATCCTTTTCCACGCCAAGGACTTCGGGAGCTATTTCTGAAAATTTCTTGGCAATTCCCTTGAAAATATCCCAGTCATTTCGTGCTTCCCAAGCGGGATCTGCCGCACTTGTCAGTGGATGGATGAATGGGTGCATGTCTGTGGTATTGAGGTCATTTTTTTCATACCATGTAGCTGTCGGGAGTACAATGTCGGAATAGACACAAGTCGTTGACATTCGAAAATCAATCGTAACAAGCAGATCCAGTTTCCCCTCTGGGGCCTCGTCATGCCAAACCACCTCTGTTGCCCTATTGTTGCCTTCTTCACCAAGATCTTCCCTTAAAACGCCATGTGCGGTTCCGAGCAGATGCTTCAGGAAATATTCATGCCCTTTCCCCGAGGAACCCAAAAGATTTGAACGCCAGACAAACAGGTTTCTAGGCCAATTGTTTTCATTGTCGGGATCCTCGCACGACATCCTGAGGTTACCCTCTTTCAGATTTTCGATTACATAATCCTTGATATCCTTTCCAGCCTTCTCGGCAGCAGCAGAAATTTCCAGGGGATTGGTTTCCAGTTGTGGTGCTGATGGTAGCCATCCCATCCGTTCAGACTTGATGTTGTAATCGATTGGAGTGCCATCCCAACTGCCATCGGGAGCGGTTGGGGATAAAATTTCATCAATTGTCAATGATTCATAACGCCACTGATCAGTATGAGCATAAAAGAACGAGGTAGAATTCATCTGGCGGGGTGGACGGTTCCAGTCCAGTGAAAAGGCCAAAGGCAGCCATCCGGTCTGGGGTCTTAATTTTTCCTGCCCGACATAGTGGCTCCAGCCACCCCCCGACTTGCCGATACATCCACACATTACCAACAGATTGATAATACCCCTGTAGTTCATATCCATGTGATACCAGTGGTTGATCCCTGCCCCAAGAATAACCATTGAACGACCCTGGGTCTTTTCGGCATTTGATGCAAATTCACGGGCTACCGTAATGATATGATCTCGGGGAACACCCGTAATTTGCTCGGCCCAGGCCGGTGTATAGGGTTGGTTGTCATCATAGGATGAGGCACAACTTTTGTCACCAAGCCCCCTGTCTAGGCCATAATTGGCTATCAATAGGTCAAATACCGTTGCAACAAGAACTTCACCCTCTTCCAATTCCAACCGTTTGGCGGGAACATTGCGGTGAAGAACACTGTCATGATCGGTTCCCTTGAAATGGTCATGTTCCCTGTTACCGAAATAGGGGAAAGCTACAGAGGCAACATTGTCATGATGGCTCTTATCAATCAAACTCATTACAGGCTTTATGTCACGGCCTTTGCCATCCTTTAACTCAAGGTTCCATTTACCTTCCTCACCCCACCGGAAACCGATTGAACCTTGTGGTGTCGTAACATTTCCCGACTCTTGGTCTATAACTACTGTTTTCCACTCTGGATTGTTGTTCTCGCCAAGATTGCTACTGAAATCAGAGGCCCGTATCATCCTGTCCGGGACATAGCTCCCATCCTTCTTCACCAGCTTTACCAACATGGGCATGTCGGTATATTGACGACAATAATCCTCGAAATACTCGGTCTGCCGATCAACATGAAATTCCCGCAGGATTACATGGCCCATGGCCAGGGCGAGGGCAGCATCTGTTCCTTGTTTGGGGTGAAGCCACAGATCGGAAAATTTTGCCGCTTCTGAATAATCAGGCGAAACAACGACCGATTTTGTACCCTTATAGCGTACCTCTGTGTAAAAATGTGCATCTGGCGTACGGGTTTGAGGAACGTTGGACCCCCACAATATCAGGAACCCCGAATTGTACCAATCGGCAGATTCAGGTACATCCGTCTGTTCACCCCATGTCATGGGAGAAGCCGGAGGAAGATCACAATACCAGTCGTAGAAGGACATGCACACCCCACCCAACAGTGAGAGATATCGTGAACCAGCAGCATATGAGACCATGGACATGGCTGGTATCGGTGAAAATCCCATTACCCGGTCTGGTCCCCATTTCCTGGCTGTGTAAGCATTGGATGCAGCGATGATCTCGTTCACCTCTTCCCAACTGGACCTGACAAAACCTCCTAGCCCGCGAACCCTAATATAATCCTTGCGTTTCGCAGGATCAGCCTGAATAGCAGCCCAAGCCTCAACTGGGGATTTTGTCTCGCGTTCCTTCCGCCACAACTTCAGCAATCTTGATCTTATCAGGGGATATTTGACCCGGTTCGCTGAATACATGTACCAGGAATAACTGGCGCCACGGGAACAACCACGAGGTTCATGGTTTGGCAAATCAGGCCGGGTCCGGGGGTAATCAGTCTGTTGCGTTTCCCAGGTTACGATACCTCCCTTGACATAGATTTTCCATGAGCATGATCCTGTACAATTCACCCCATGGGTTGAGCGGACAATCTTGTCATGCTGCCAACGATTCCGGTAAGCATTCTCCCATTCCCGGTTTTCGTTTGTTGTTACTCCGTGCCCATCGGCAAAAGTGCCGGTGTTCTTTCGAGCCAGGAAATTGAGGCGATCAAGAATTAATGACATGGTTACTTTACCTCATTGTCACTTAGCAGGGTACTGATGCACTTCTACGAGTGTAGAAATACCAGACTACACCTACACAGGTTGCATAGAATATCATGAAGCCCCACAATGCGGCTTCCGGACCTCCGGTCATGGCGATGGAAGTTCCGTACGATTTGGGTATGAAAAAGGCTCCGTAAGCGGCGACTGCAGAAGTGAATGCGACAATCGCGGCACTCTCACGTTCAGCATTTTTCAACTTGGTCGGAGGATCAAGATCAGGCATCAATCTGTCAACTTCCTGACGCATGATGGTAGGAATCATTTGAAAGGTCGAAGCATTACCGACACCTGTCAGGAAGAACAGTGCCATGAAACAGGCAAAGAAGCCCCAAAAAGCCCCCGGTTCCTGCTTGATCGATAGGAAATAAAGTACACCACCAACTGCAATTATCATTCCCAGGAAGGTCCAGAAGGTTACCCTTCCTCCACCGTATTTATCCGAAACCCAACCAGTAGCAGCCCTGCTGAGTGCTCCCACCATAGGTCCGAGAAAAGCGAATGAAAGTGTATCCACAGCTGGAAACTGGGTCTTCATCAATAATGGAAATCCTGCCGAATATCCAATGAACGATCCAAAAGTACCAGTGTATAACCAGCACATCACCCAATTATGGAAACGCGAGAAAATTACTGCCTGATCAGCGAATGATGCCCTGGCAGTCATTATATCATTCATGCCGAACCAAGCGAGTGCCGTTGAAACCAACAGGAATGGTACCCAAACAAAGCCTGCATTTTGCAGCCACAATGTTGATCCATCAGCTGTAATCTGACCCCCGCCCGTAAACACGACAAATGCCCCGGTTGAAATAACGATTGGGACCAGGAATTGCATGACGGAAACACCAAGGTTCCCCAATCCAGCATTCATGGCGAGGGCATGACCTTTTCTCCGCTTCGGATAAAAGTATGTGATATTGGCCATTGAGGAGGCAAAATTACCTCCACCAAGTCCACACAACAGGGCCAGAACCAAGAATATGAAATAAGGTGTATCAGGATTCTGTACCGAATAGCCGATACCGAAGGCAGGTATCAGAAGAGAGGCCGTAGTAAGAGTTGTCCAAAGCCGCCCACCAAAAATCGGTACCATGAAGGAATAAAAGATACGAAGTGTTGCTCCTGAAATCCCTGGTAGAGCAGCCAGCCAGAACAATTGATCCGTAGTATATTCAAAACCGATTGAGGGGAATTTTGCAACAACTACACTCCATACCATCCAGACGGAGAATGCCAGTAAAAGGGCAGGTATGGATATCCAGAGGTTGCGATTCGCAATCTTGCTTCCATGTTCCTTCCAGAATTGTTCATCCTCAGGTTTCCAATTTTCAATGGGACCGGGCCTCCATTCCTTCAGAACACCGGCAAGTGCTCCCTTCTGTTCCGGACCATGGACAGATTGCATTTCGGGCAATTCAGGTAGCTTATCCAATTCTTCTGACAAAGCACTCCGTTCCATCGCACGAATTGAAAAATGCATCCATAAGAGTGCTACCAGGACAATCCCAAACAAAAGGGCAAAACAGCTGGTCCAAATACCAGTAAGGTCCAGCAAAACGCCAAATGAAATTGGCAAGATGAACCCGCCCAAGCCACCAATCATTCCAACCAATCCACCCACTGAACCAATGTGGTCGGGATAATATACTGGAATATGTTTATAGACAGCAGCCTTGCCGAGCGACATGAAGAAGCCAAGAATGAAAATGGCGACAACAAATGGTATAAGTCCCATGCTCGTGGAAAAGATTATGGGACCTTCAATGCCATGTATCACATAATCGGTTTTGGGATATGACAGCATGAAGGTCAGAATGACCGAGACACCAAATGTCCAGTACATTACACTTCTGGCCCCTCGCTTGTCTGAAAGATGTCCACCATAGGCACGAAATATGGAAGCTGGAACCGAATAGGCTGCCGCAATCATACCTGCCGTTTTTATGTCAAGATCATAAACACCGACCAGATAGCGTGGAAGCCAAAGTGCCAAGGCAACAAATGCACCGAAAACGAAAAAATAGTACAGGGCAAAACGCCAAACCTGCAATTTGCGCAATGGATCGAGTTCCATCCACGCTGATCGGGGCTTTTCTCCCCGTGCTTTTCGGGCTGCCGTTGTTGGATCTTCCTTAGTAAAGAAAAAGAAAATCACTGCCATCACCAACAATGCAACTGAATATACTTGAGCAGTCGCTTGCCATCCTACGGCCACCAACAGAAAGGGAGCACCGAAGTTGGTAACCGCAGCACCAACATTACCCACTCCGAATATACCCAGTGCGCTTCCCTGGTGTTCTGCCGGATACCACTTTGAAACATATGCAATACCTACGGCAAATGATCCTCCGGCAAGACCCACCCCAAGTGCTGCTAGCAAAAACATGGGATAGGTAGAAACTGTTGAAAGAAGCCAGGTTGCAATGGCCGAAGCAACCATCACAAGGGTAAATACGAGGCGTCCACCATATTGATCAGTCCAGATGCCAAGAAAAATCCGACTGATTGAACCGGTCAGAACAGGGGTTGCCACCAAGAGACCGAATTGGGTATCCGATAATCCCAAATCCTGTTTTATCCTAACTCCGATGATTGAGAAAATTGTCCAGACAGCGAAACAGAATACAAAAGCAATTGTACTCATTCCAAGCATTTGGTTTTGTTTGTCTGTATCAGATGTGGTCGTCATGTTCATGGTCCAACCCTCAATGATAATTCAAAAAATACAACCGCGAATCCAGTAATGAATTATCTTACCATTATTCTAAATTTCTTTTTTCACTTTAACACAGATTTTTTCACAATTTCATAGTAATTTCAGACCACATCAAAAAAATCGCCTTGTTTGAAATTTGTTGACATCTCCCAATTGCTCTTGCTGATGTTTTTCTTAATCTGAGTTCGGTATTATTATCAGGTTTGATTGGAATGATTATGTTTACAACGGGTGTTATAGGACTTGGCAACATGGGTTCGGGCTTGGCTCGTAACCTGTTGAAGAATGGCTTTCCGACTACTGTTTTTGATCTCGATCGTCAAAAGGTCAATACCCTTGCTGAAATAGGATGCAGGCCGGCAGAAAATGTATCCTTGGTTGGCAAGAATTCGGATGCCGTTTTTGTAATGGTCATGAATGGACAGCAGGCTGAATCAGTCATATTCGACACTGGTGGACTGGCCGAAACAATGTCATCTGGAGGTGTCATCATTCTTACCGCAACAATTGAGCCTTTTGAGGCAAGGGCTATTGGTCAGAAATTGGCTGATACACAAATTGACCTTATCGACTGCCCTGTTTCAGGTGGCTTCCCGGGGGCTCAAGGTGGAACACTAACCCTGATGGCAGCTGGTAAGGATGCAGTTCTGGACAAGTATAAACCTGTCATGGAAGCAGTATCAAAAGTTATCCACAGAGTTGGTACAAACCCGGGTGATGGCCAAAGCATGAAGGCCTGCCTGCAATCTCTGATTGGACCTATATTTACAGCTACCTTTGAAGCTGCAGCACTTGCAGCAAAAGCCGGTATCAAGGGACAAACTTTTTATAATGTTGTGTCCTCTTCCCCAGTTGGCTGCGGGATCGTTAACAATTCACTGGAAAAAATCATTGATCGTCAATTCGAGGGTACCGGCAGTCATATTGATACAATGAGCAAGGATTTGGGGATTAGCATGAATTTCGCCGAAGAACTCGGGGTGCCCATGCATTCAGCAGCATCCTCATACGAGCTTTTCAAGGCCGGCAAGGCAAGATTTCCAAATGGTGACAATTGGGTCATTACCTGTCTGATAGAAGAAATCATTGGAGCAGAATTGCATAGGTAGGGAATAGTATCATGAAACTTGGGGTGATTTGTGATGGTATCAGCCGCGATCTTTCTGTGGCACTTGCTGTCATGGATGAATGCGGGCTTGATTTTGCAGAACTTCAATTCGTTGGTGACAAGGAAGTTGGAGATCATTCCCACGAAGAAATAGCCTCCATCAAGTCGATGCTTGATGGGCATGGGAAGCCGGTCTCCTGCCTTTCAAGGCATATATTCAATGGGTTGACAGCAGCAAACAAACCAGGAGATGACCTCCATACCCAACATATGGATTCGCTCAGGCGAGTCATTGAAATGGCAAAAGAATTGAATTCTCCATTGGTCAGGATCATGACGCCAAAAAAGGAACAGATTCTTTGGGGAATAAACGGGGCAGAACAATGGAATGTAGCCAAGGGGGCTTGGGAAGCCACCCTAGCCCTGATTGCCCCCGCAGTGGATTTGGCTAGGTCCGAGAACATTACCCTGGCTGTCGAAACAGGCAATGGAATAATGGTGAATTCAAATTATACCGCCAGAAGACTGATTGATGAGCTCGATGCCAAGAGTCATCTCAAGGTATTGTGGGATCCGGGCAATAATTGCTGGTGCCATGAACTTGCCTATCCAGATGGTTATGAAATTGTTCGGGATGGGTATATCGGTCATATTCACATCAAGGACCTGCAGGTAAATACTCCACACGCCACACTTGAAATCAAACCAATGGGAGAAGGCCAGTTAGGAGATTTGTTTGCCCCTATATCAAATGCCCTTAAGCGTGATGGTTATGATGGTGTTATATCCCTTGAAAGTGTATATCGGCCTGAAAATGGCACCTTCATGGATGGCTTTTATGAGTGTGTGGGACCGTTCAAAACCCTATTTGGCAATCAGTAATTTACTTCAATTCGAAGCAATCGGGAGTTAGGGTACGAGCACACCAGGATTCATGATATTATTTGGATCCATTGTGCCCTTGATTTTTCTAATGGTACTCAAGTAGGTCTTGTCCCTGGATCTCCTAAGTTCATTAATTCTCAACCGACCTGTACCATGCTCAGCCGAGCTGGAACCTTCAAGCGAATTTACTATCGAAAAGATGATTTCCCTGATTTTGCTTTTCAGTTCGGGATTGTCATGACTTTCACCGCTTAGACCAAAAACATTGTAGTGTATGTTTCCATCACCAATATGGCCGAAACAATTGGCTGTCAATCCTCCTAATTTGGCAATTTCGGCATCAGCCATCTCGACAAATTTTGATATTTTGGAAATCGGTACGGATATATTATTTGCAGCAATGTAACCAATCCTGCGGTTGGCTTCGGGTATAAGTTCACGCAAGTTCCAAAAATCCAAACGCTGCTTTTCGGAATTGGCAAATACACCATCCAGAATCAACTTTTTCGACAGGGCTTGGCCTGACACTTCCACAAGTCTTTCATGAAGATCAATATGAAATTCGGAACCCAAATCCACCAAGACGGCCCATTTTGGGGTTGTCTCGAAGGGGACTCTGGTAACAAGTCCGGTTTTTTTGACAAATTGAAAACTGGCCTTGCTAATCAATTCGAAGGCCGAAATTAGTCCACCGAAATTTTCTCTGAAAAACTGCAGGAGCATGATTGCACTGTCCAGATCTGGTACACTCAGATAAGCTGTTGCCTCTTCGACTGGCTTGGGGAAAACCTTCATTGTTGCAGCTGTAATTATTCCCAGGATACCTTCCGATCCAATCATGAGATTCTTCAAATCAAGACCCTGATTGTCCTTGTACAAACTATTGAGATTGTTCATGACCGAACCATCCGGAAGAACAACCTCAAGGCCAAGACAAAGATCTCTGGTATTCCCGTAACGAATTACATGAACCCCTCCGGCATTGGTCGCAAGGTTTCCCCCAATCTGGCAGGAACCCTTTGAAGCAATGGAAAGAGGAAAGAGGAGATTTGATTGGGCAACATGTTCCTGAAGTTCTTGAAGAATACAACCTGCCTCGACTGTAACCAAATTATCGGCTACCGAAATATCCCTGATCTTGTTCAATTTATGAAGGCTGATTACCGCGGGGATTTCAGGCCCGGTATATATTTGCCCTCCAACAAGACCAGTGCCACCACCATAAGGGATTACAGGGATTTTCAGGGCGTTGCAATGGGATACGATTTCGGCGACATCCCGGGTAGTTTCGGGTGCAAGCAATATCCCTTCCGACGCTTTGAACTGCCCCCTTGGTTCTGATTTATATCGATCCGAAAACTCCGAAAACAAACTGGGATTCAGCTTTTCCCTCAATTTTGCTATCTTTTTCCGTGAAGGATTTTGCATCTAAAGTGCCGTACCTCGCCTGTCGCTCCTGAGATTAGCATATATCACATGATTTTGCCACTTGCCGGCAATCTCCAGATAACTTTGAGCTACTCCTTCATATTTGAAACCGGAAATTTCCAACAAGCCTCTTGAAGCCTTGTTGGTTGGCAGGCATGAAGCCTCAATGCGGCTTATGTTTATTTCCTCAAAGGCAAAATGAACAACAGACTCCAGCGCTTCCCTCATATATCCTTGGCGGGCATACTCCTTGCCAACCCAGAATCCTACAATACCCGATCGTGATGGTGCTCCCCTGACATGATCCAGGGTTATGGCTCCAATGATTCTTTTGTCCCTGAACAGTATGAAGGGAAAGGCAGTTTGAGCAACTATGGATTTCCTGGCCCATTTTACCCTGTTATGGAATGAAGACCTAGATAAATGGTCTTCCTCCCATTGTGGTTCCCAAGGTTTCAAAAAATCTTGGCTTGTTTCCCTCAGATGGGCCCACTCTTCATGATCCCTGTTCTGGGGAGGTCTCAGGGTTAGCCTTTCGGTATAGAGTTGTGGACTTCCCGTATTGAATAGAATCACGATTTCAAATTTCTGATTATGTCTTGTCTTGAGGGTGCTTTACTTATTGGGCCAAATAATGCCATGCTGAATTCTTGCCCGTTCAGTAAATAGTTTGAAGCTTCCCTTACCTTATCCACGGTAACCTTTTCATATTTGTCTATGGTTTCATCAATGGATAGAATTTTTCCGAAATGATGAAGCATGTATCCCATTCTTTCTACACGATTGGAGGGATTCTCGTAACCCATCAAAATTGCGGATTTTATCTGAGCCTTGGCCCTATTTACCTCCGATTCATAAATATCATTCTGTAATCGTGCGATTTCACGAGTACAACAGTAACAAAGTTCTTCAATTTCATGTTCACCGGTTGAGGAATGCACCACAAACAAACCGGTATCCGACTGGGGATTTGCTTGGGCAGAGATTGAATAACATAATCCCCTTTTCTCACGGGCTTCGACAAAAAGGCGGGAAGATGATCCTCCACCCAAGACCCGCGTGTAAATATTGGTGGCAGCCTCTAGATCATGATCTATTGGTGGCGACTCACAGGCCAGAACAAATTGTACCTGTTCAATATCCTTTTCTTCCCTGTACTCGCCATTCTGATAATTGCATTGCACAAAACCATCCGTGGGCAGCATCCCCAGATGCCCAAAATACTGCTCGGCCATAGCTACAATGGCGTCATGGTCCACAGCCCCGGCTGCGGCCAAAATCATGTTTTGGGGACTATAGAATTGATTTACAAACTCGACCAGATTATTCCGTTGATATGTTCCCACCAGTTCCGAGGAACCCAATATCGGTCTACCCAGTGGTTGATGTGGATAGATGGTTTTTTGCAATCCCTCGAAAATCACATCCTCAGGATAATCTTTGTATTGTCTGATTTCATTCAGGATGACATTCCGCTCCTTCTCTATTTCACCAGGGCTATAAACGGAATTCAGAAGAATATCAGAAAGCAGTTCGATCCCGAATGAAACATCCTCCTCCAGCACCCTGATGAAATAGGCCGTCCGGTCCAGACTGGTATAGGCATTGATAAATCCACCCACATCCTCGATTGACTGGGCTATCTGAATGGCAGTCCTCGATTTGGTTCCCTTGAATGCCATGTGTTCCAAAAAGTGAGCAATCCCGTTTTGGTCTTCCCGTTCATTCCTGCTTCCAGCCAAGACGTAGATTGAAAGCGCCGAGGACCTCAACCCCGGCATATGATCAGTAGCTACACGGAATCCATTCGACAATGTAGTTAAACGAGTCATAATCCGCTGACCTTATTTCGGATAAATTCCTTGAGTTTTACAGCCGAATTGTCGATACTGGCAATTCGTTCAGGACGTTCAAGCTTTTTGGTCAAGACATCGGGTAGTACAGGTTTGACACCACAAGCAGCTTCAACGGCATCCGGAAATTTTGCCGGATGGGCCGTTGCAAGGGAAATTACTGCTTCTCTAGAGGATTTATTTAACTCTCTTGCGATCTTGACACCAACTGCCGTATGAGGGCAGATAACCTGCCCACTGGAACTATATGTATTCTGTATTTCTTCCATGGTTTCTTCTTCGGAACAACATCCCGCAACAAAATGGGATTTCAGATAGTTTTGCTCATTCCCGGTAAGATCAAAACTACCTCCTTGCAGGGATTGCATCTTTTCCACGATATTTTCACTATTCCTGTTACCGGCATCAAACAGGACCCTTTCAAAGTTGGAACTTACCTGAATATCCATGGACGGGCTGATTGAAGGGATTACCTCCTCAAGCTGATATTGACCGGTTTCAAGGGTACGAAACAATATGTCATTCTGATTGGTGGCTATGGCCAGTTGTTTTATGGGCAATCCCATCATTTTGGCACAATACCCAGCATAAATATCGCCAAAATTACCAGTGGGAACGACAAAGGACACTTCCTTTTGAGGTGCCCCAAGGGAAATACCTGAGTAAAAATAATATACGATCTGGGCTACAATCCTGGCCCAGTTTATCGAATTAATTGCTGCTAGATTAAATTCTTGCCGAAAGGCTGTATCCCCAAATAGTTCCTTGACTAAAGCCTGACAATCATCAAAGTTTCCTTCAACGGCAATGGCATGCACATTGGTATCCGATGGTGTTGTCATTTGTTTTCTTTGTATATCCGATACTTTACCCTTGGGATACAGAATAAACACGTCCACCGCGTCCAGTCCCCTGAATGCCTCAATGGCCGATGAACCGGTATCACCACTGGTTGCACCGAGAATGGTACAGGTTGTATTCAATCGGGTAAGGACATGGTCAAACATCCTGCTTACCAGTTGGAGGGCAAAATCCTTGAAGGCCAGTGTGGGTCCATGAAACAACTCACACAGGAATAGATTATCTCCCAGTTGTACCAAGGGGCATTTTGCTTGATGATGTATATTGCCGTAGGCTGTATCTATCAAGCGTTTAAGAGTTTCATCAGAAAAGGTCGTTCCAGTAAATGGTCTGATAATGCAATAGGCTGTATCAACATAGGAAGCACCACGCAGTTGTTCCATTTTTATTTTATTGATTTTTGGCCATTGATTAGGAACATACAGCCCTCCATCTGGTGCAAGTCCAGATAACAAAACTCTTTCAAAATCAAGTGGAGGTGAATTTTCTCTTTTTCCCCTGGTCGAGATATAGCGAACCTTTGGGGTAAATACTTTATGAATGAGTATTTCGGGAGATTTAATTACCTCTGGATTTTTAAATAAATTTTCATGGATTTGGTTTGGTTTGTATCCACTTGGCTTATGATTATCCTCTCGTACAATCCAAGAACTTCTTTTACTTCGAACACCAAGGTGATTTCCAACAGAACTTGGTAAAACTTCTATCACTTCGGCAACTGCACCATAAGTTACCCTGATTTCTTCTTGATTACAAAAATCAAGGATTCTTTCTACCGTATCACGCCTCCATTGCTTCAATTCTTTATTATTGGAAAACATTAGATTCTCCGTGACTACTTTCATATAAGGTTTCCAATTTTGTTATACCCCTGTGATCAGAAATTCCAATAATTTTGATCATTTTCCTCTCTTTATCGAATAGGAGATTCACACTCTGATGGCATAATGTCTACACATAATGGTACAGAAAAGTGACAAATAAATATTTTACTGAAAAGTGTAAGGTCTTTGTTGAAGTATTATTTAGTATTGGGGCATATTGTATATTTAATCAGGCACTTTGACCTTTATGGTGGGTAATTCACCAGTTACCTTGCCTCCCAATCACATGCCAAAATCCGGTGATGGGTTGAAATCATTGTCATCTCCCCCGGAACCGGAAGGTGACTTGTCAGGTACGTGGTCCTTGGCAAGGTGGTTGATTTCCGGGTTGTTCCCCTTTGTACTATCCTTTTGGGAAGGATCAAGCATTGCACCTTTCTCGAACATGTACAAAGCAAGCTTGCCCCAGTTGATTTCTGAAGCTATCCTGAGTGGGGTGCGCCCCCAGGCATCCAAGCCATTTATGTCATATCCGAGATCCAGTAATTTCCTGAAAGATTCAATGTCATTGGTATAGGCCAATGTATGAAGGGGTGAACCCGTGGTGGCAACGGCATATGAATGCAGTGATGGAATCGGGCAATGGTACAAGGTACCCGGTAGATCATGAACTTCTTCAATAAACCCGTAACGATGCAAGTAATCAAAATCCAACCCTTCAATTTTTGGTTTGATCGTATTTGTAGCCCATTGTGGTTTTTCAATTGTCTTTCCTATGATTTCCAGGATTTCTTCGCCACTTCTTGGTTTTGGACCCATTTCGGCCATGATCTCGCCGATTATCTTCTTGACAGATTTAAATGATTCAAATCTAGTTTCGTAATATTCAACACGGAATTGTGTGGCCCGGTCCTTGACCGCAGGGACATCAACCGCCGAAAGTTTGCCTTCTGTTGCCATTAACTCATGCCCCAAAGCTGCCAGGGTATTTTCCAAATGCTTGGGCCATCCATCCACCCATTTACCTATTCGGTCACCCCATTCGGAAGTCAATCCAGGAGTGGACTTGACATGGAAATGATCAATGAATTTTCCAAGGGATTTCTTCACCTCTTCCAGGGTCAGCGGTTGCAAATTATATACGGCACCTCTTCCAAAGCGGGGGCTTACAACCTTTTGAAGTATATCCACGCTGTTGGACAAACCGGCAAGCACCGGGAATATCGGATAACGATTGCTTCCACTATGAAGGCGATGAATGACCTTAGTTTGGTCAGACTGTTTATCGGGTGGTATGCTTTGAATCTCATCTACCAGCAAAAGAATGGTGTAGTTCTTGGGAAATACCAATTTGTCCTCCGAACTGTTTTCCCAGCCGACACCAGCCCCAAAGGCTGATACGGAGGATATTTTACGCAAGGCCATGCCAACCTTCTCCTTGACCTTGGCAATGGTGATCTTGTTGTCAAGTTCACTTATCGTTTCCTGGATTCGTGTGCCGAGATAGTTGAATGTCAGGTTTGCCGGGTCTGCTATCATGACCGGAATGATCTTGTCATTGACAGCGTCATCATTCAGTTGTTCGATGCAGTTCTGCCTGATTTTCTCCAACAATGAGGTCTTGCCTATTCCTGGTGGACCTTGGATAATAGTTGTCTCTCCTGCTGCCGGATTGCTGTTGGGATCCTTCAAATAATCCTGGCCGATTATTTTGCTGTTGAATTCAATCGTGGATTGGAGTTCCTTTCGTCCTGTGAAGAACGGGTTGATCATCCGGTCCTTTTTGGTTAGGAACCTATTGATACCTTCGGCATCAAACGATTTGGCCATATTGTCAAAATCCTTACTTTTTGCATGTCATTATACATGAATTGGCCTTGTTTGGTGAAAATAGCAACTACCTTGTAAAATTAGATGTGGATAACACTGAACCAATCCAACAATCAATAGTATCTCATGGAGGGGGAGCAAGGAATGTATTGCGCTACATTCCACCTTGAAAATACATTGAAATAAATCCTGCTGAAAAGGATGAATATCCTTTTGACTCTAATCACTAACCCTCAAGACTGGCTCTTGAACCTCTGGCAATACGCATTATCCAATATACTGTCAGGATAAACCAGATTGTGGCCAAACTGAACCATGTTATGGCGTATTGCAGATGGTTATTGGGTATTCCCTCAGCGGTTACAGGCCAGGGTGTTATATTCATATCTTCATTGGTTGTTGCTTTTGACACTACCATCAAGGGCTCCGTACCCAGAACACTGGACATTCTCCCTAATTCACGGGCAAACCAAATATCGTTTTCCGGTTCGGGTGTAAATAAATTATCCCATTCATCCGGCCAAAGCAGATTACCCTCTACTTCAGTGAATCCCGGATTGTCATGCGCCTCCTTGAGTTGGTCTGGAATAAAGCCCCGGTCCAGTAAAATCACCCTGTTATCCATTTCCAGGGGAGAAATGACACGATAACCAGGTCCCCAACCTCTCTGGCTCGTCAAATAATATAGCGATTGTTCACCGACCTTTCCCTGAACATAGACAGGTAGGAAATTATCAGTCGCTTCATCTGGATTGTATGGCAGAGGAACAGATGTGGAATTGATTTTTGCTTCAATATCATTGAGAATGTTTGTTTTCCACTCCAGCCTTTGGACCTGCCATGTCCCCAAACAGATAAGAATAGCGATCCCTGCCAAACCATAAATGATTGGAAAGGTAAACTTACGGTATTTCGATGTATAAGACATCCGGCACCACTATTGTACATCTCCCGAAGGAATTTTGCCCGGCCTAGACCAGACTTGGGATTTTAGCCACCCCAAATGTAAACAGCTGCAAACAGGAACAACCATACAACGTCAACAAAATGCCAATACCAAGCCGCGGTTTCAAAACCGATGTGGGCCTCTGGTGTAAAATGCCCCTTCATTGCCCGGAACAAGCACACCAGCAGGAACGCGGTACCGATAATGACGTGAGCACCATGAAATCCGGTCGCCATAAAGAAGGTTGCACCATATATGTTGCCTGAATAGGAAAAAGCGGCATGGCTGTATTCATAGGCTTGAAATCCGGTGAATGCCACACCCAGGACAATGGCCCAAAACAATCCCTGAATCAGGTCCTTGCGGTTATTCTCATGGGCAATTGCATGGTGAGCCCAAGTTGCCGCAGCACCTGAGAGAAGTAAAATCAGGGTATTGATCAAGGGTAGATGCCACGGATCGAAAGTTTCAATTCCAACAGGAGGCCAGACACCCCCGGAACCCTCTTCCATCGGGTAAAGTGCATGCTTGAAAAAATTCCAGAACCAGGCGGCAAAAAACATGATCTCTGACATGACAAACAGAATGAAGCCATAGCGCAAGCCTATTCTGACGGTTGGCGTATGATCACCCGTTTGGGCCTCCTTGATGACATCACCCCACCAGGCGATCATGACATAGGCAATGAGCACCATACCTATCATCATAATCCAGGGACCGTAATCATTGAAAAACAGGACCGCCCCAACCAACATTATGAAACCGCCAACTGCACCCAGGAAAGGCCAGACCGATGGTTCGATTATGTGATAGTCATGTTCTTTAGTATGTGCCATATTTCTTTATTCCTAATTTTAGGTTGAGGACTTATCCTTAACTTTATGAAATGTATACGAAAGAGTAATACTTTCCAAATTCTTTGTTTCCGGATCATTTAGGATTTCCGGATCAACATAAAACACTACCGGCATTTCCTTGCTTTCACCTGGTGCCAGTTCCTGTTCCAAGAAGCAAAAACACTGCAATTTGACAAAATATTCACCAGTCGTGAACGGAAATACATTAAAGGTTGCCGATCCAGTTATTGTCTGGTCTGTGGGGTTATGGGCGATATAATTCATGGTTTTGCTTTCACCCAGATTGACAGTCACCAGATTCTCGGCAGGATTGAAATCCCATGGCATATTCCGCTCCAGGGAAGCATCGAACCTTACATTAATGGTATCCTTCACTACTTCACTCTGATTGGCATCAGCTTGAAGTGGTGTCCCACCAAATCCGGTTACCCTGCAAAACAAATCATATAATGGGACAGAAACGGCTACCAGAACCCCCATCAGGGCTATGACTCCGACGAGTTTCCATAGCATATTCCTGTTTTCTCGAATACTCATTCCTCTACCTTTAGTAAGGTTGCCCTGTAGGAATGATCAAATCCTTCAATGAGTTGCCCGTCTTGAAATTTTGCAATCGAAATGGCGAAGACCAGAATCACAAATGCCACCAATGCAAGCGAAACAAAAATGTTTCTTGATTTCCTTCTTGCATGTAGTTCATGTTCTTTGGAAATGGCCATCAAAACAACTCCGGCCAAACCAGATATGGTTCATAAAATGCATGTAACATCGATTCCACACCCAACCCAGCGAACATGACGAATAGATACCAGATTGATAATTTAAACAGGACTTTTTCCCTGTTGTAACCATCACTTACTGAATCTTCGGCATCTCTGGTCATGACCTGATACGAACCCAGCATTAGCATAATGTTCAACACTATCACCAATCCCAAGGTTAGCGGACCTCCAATTGAACTGAAAGCAATCATGAATCCAATCGGAATCAATGAAAGAGAATACCAGAAAATATACCTTCTGGTAACTCGTTCGCCTCTAGTAACAGTTAGCATGGGAACTTTGGCAAGAGAATATTCCTCCTTGGTAACTAGTGCCAACGCCCAGAAGTGCGGTGGTGTCCACAGGAAGATAAGCAAAACCAGCAATATTGGTTCCAGTGCGATCCCGTTGGTCACTACAGCCCAACCTATCAGTGGAGGAAAAGCACCGGCAGCTCCCCCGATTACGATGTTTTGGGCGGTTCTTCGCTTCAGGTACATGGTATAGACAACCACATAGAAAAAAATCGTGAAAGCCAATATGCCAGCTGCCAGAAAGTTGGCGGTCAGGGCCAGCATGAAAATTGCAAAACCAGAACACCAGAGCCCAAGCATCCGGGCATCCTCACCTGATACCATACCAGCCGGTACAGGCCGGTTTTTGGTTCTTTTCATCAATCGGTCAATGTCCTCATCCCACCACATGTTGAGAGCACCAGATCCACCAGCGCCGATGGCAATGAATATCAGAGAGGCCAAGGCGATTATGGGATTGATGCCCGTGGGGGCAATTATCATACCTATGAAAGCGGTAAAGATCACCAGTGACATTACCCGGGGTTTCAGCAGTTCGATTACCTCACTGATTCTAACCTCTTGGGGTTTGGATATTACTGTTGAGTCTACCATTCTCTAAAATAAGTATAATAATTCCAGATCATCGATTGATTTCAATGAAAGAAATTGGTTCGGTTGTACATTCAGGGTATTGAAGCGTAAAGAACCTCTTCCTTGATATCCCCTACTTCCGCAAATTCTGCCACGGCCCTTTGAATCCAGTCATCATAAACTTCCTGACTGACGACTTTGACGGTGATGGGCATGTAAGTATGGTCTTTTCCACAGAGTTCCGAACATTGTCCGAAGTAAATTCCTTCTTTTTCTGCCTTGAACCACAAACCTGCCAACCTACCGGGAACACCGTCCTGCTTGACACCAAAAGCCGGTACAGTCCAGGCATGAATGACATCGGAAGCGGTAACATATACAACTATGGTTGTGTCAACGGGTATAACTACCGGTTGATCGGTAGCCAGCATGTATTCATCCATGGTGTATCCATGAGCCTCAACGGCCGACTTGTCCAGCATGAAACTGTCGAAGGAAAAATCATGATCCATGTATTCGTAGGTCCAATACCATTGGTTACCGGTTGCCTTGATGGTAATATCACCTTCAGGAATGGTTTGCTGCTTGAAGAGAATTGGTAGTGAAATAATACCAATGCCAACTAGAATAACTATTGGTATGGCTGTCCAGAGTATTTCAAGGGGAGTATTGTGGGTTGTTTGAGAAGGCGTTTTGTTACTGGATGCATTAAATCTCAAAATGACATACAAGAGCAACCCCAGTACAAATATCACGATCAAGGTTCCAACAACGAGAAGTATATTATCAAGCCAAATGGCATCTCGGGCCACTTCGGTAACGGAAGGCTGAAAATTTATGCCATCGGGAATGGGAACACCAATGATTTCCAATTCTTGATCAACATCCACAGCCATGGCTGGTGAGGTCAAACCAAACACAACTATGCCGAAAAGATAATTTTTTAGTCTTTTCAAATGATTCATCAGGAATTCCTTAAAAATAAAACTCAGTCATTACCTCAAAAATGATGCCGGAGATAATTATTTTGTGAATGTACGTCCAACAATATCTTTACCTCCGGGCATTATATAAACTACTGAAAAATATTTTAAATTCAATTTCAAAAAAAATTTAGGCTACCTTGAATTTACCTTTCCGACCCTTTGAAACCAATCTTGATTATCACCAGTCTCTGAAGTTGCTGCAGTCCGTAGTAAATGGGGGCGAGGATGGTGAATTGTTTCTGGAGCGTTCCAAAAGCGAAACGTTGGCATTGGACGATGGCCGAATTAAGCAAGCAGGATACAATTCCGTCGAAGGATTTGGCTTGAGGGTTGTCAACGGTACAAAAACGGGTTTCTCCCACTCGAATGAGTTGACAGTTCAGGGGCTTAAAAATGCCTCTGAATCTCTCAAGGTGGTGACCAGGGATGGGCAGGGGTGTCTGGACAAATCCCCGTCCCAAACCAACAGGAAACTGTATGGGGACACAAATCCTCTTGAAGCCAACGGCTTTGCTGAAAAGGTAAATATTCTGAAAGAAATCGATTCATACGCACGTGATTTGAGCACCAAGGTTGTTCAGGTCTCTGCAAACCTTGCCACATCATTTCAGGAAATTGAAATCCTGACACCAGAAGGCAGATTGGTCAGGGACAGCAGGCCAATGTCAAGGTTGGGTGTATCGGTTATTGTCGAATCAGGAGGGCACAGGGAAGCAGGGTTTACTGGACAAGGTGGTCGATTTATTGCCAAACATCTCCTGGTACCAGAAACCTGGCAATCCCTTGTTGATGAAGCCTACAGAATAGCCAATGTTAATCTTGAGGCACAAGTTGCACCAGCTGGAATCAAGGATGTTGTACTTGGACCGGGATGGCCTGGTATTCTTCTTCATGAAGCCATAGGTCATGGCCTTGAGGGAGATTTCAATCGAAAAGAGACATCTGCCTTTTCAGGTTTGATGGGAAAGAGAATAGCCTCCAGAGGTGTAACGGTTCTTGATGATGGAACCTTGCCTGACAAAAGGGGATCAATCTCGATTGATGATGAAGGAACACCCAGTCAAGCTACGACCCTGATTGAAGATGGCATCTTTGTAGGTTACATGCAGGACCGTCAAAATGGCAGGTTGATGGGAACCGGTTCGACAGGTAACGGACGGCGGCAATCCTATGCCCATACGCCCATGCCACGAATGACAAACACCTATATGCTAGCTGGCAATGACAATCCGGAAGATATCGTCTCCAACCTCAAGGATGGCATTCACGCGGTAGGTTTTGGGGGCGGTCAGGTCGATATTACCAGTGGAAAATTCGTATTTTCCTGTGTTGAGGCCTACAGAATCCAAAATGGCCAAAGAAAAGAGCCGATAAAAAATGCAACACTTATTGGCGATGGCCCATCGGTTCTGAAAAACATACAAGCCATTGGTAACGACATGTCCCTCGATCCCGGCATTGGAACCTGTGGTAAAG
>WTGT01000335.1 GCA_011523445.1 Paracoccaceae bacterium | reverse complement strand
CAATGACATGCTGTACAGCATGTTCAGCCGGATTAAGTGCTCTTCACACGGCTGTGAATGCCATCAGGACTGGAGATTGTGATAAGGCCTTGGTCTGTGCCGTGAACTTTCTAGGCACTGGAAGATTGAGTTGCAGTTTCAGTCAGATGGGTATCATTAGTCCCGACGGGGTCTGCCGGTCATTCGATGCCGATGCCAATGGCTACATGCGATCCGAAGGAGCATTTGTTTATGCCATGAAGCCACTTTCTATCGCTGAAAATGACGGCGATGAAATCTATGCAGTCATAGAGTCTACGGCACTGAACACGGCAGGTTCGGCCGATGAGTCTATGGGGATGGCACCGGGTCGTACCATCACGGCACCGACAATACATTCCCAGAAAAACTTGATGCATGAGGCTGCAATTCGGGCAGGTCGCAATCTCGGTGAATTTGATTATATCGAAGCACATGCCACAGGCACCGAAGTTGGTGATGCAATAGAAGGAAATGCCATTGCTGAAGCCTATGGAGGCCAGAACCGGGATGTTCCCCTCCGTGTTTCAAGTGTCAAGAGCAATATAGGCCATATGGAAGCTGCCGCATTTCATGTGGCCTTGTTGAAAGTTATTCTAATGATGAAGCATCGGACTTTTGCACCGACTTCACATAATTTTGTAATACCCAATCCGGCCATAGATTTTCACAGTTGTCCCATGGATGTACAGACTGAGTGTGAAGAGTTTCCTGAACGGAGTACTGTTTTTGGCATTAATTCATTTGGCTTCGGTGGAGCGAATGGACATTGTGTTGTAAGTGAATACCGTCCCAAAACACCCAAGAAATGGTCAATTCCCCTAGCCCCTGCTGACAGTGTAATGATACCGGTTTCTGCCCGAAACATGGAAACACTCACATCGGTTGTAGGTGCTTTGCGTAAGTCAATTAATGAATCCCGGCCAGATCTATATACTCTGGCAGGCAACCTCAGTACTCGTCGTACACATTTTGCCTATCGTACAGCATTTACAGTGAACAATCGCCAAGAGTTGATTGAGGCCCTTGATACATTTCCAGAAAATCAACCTACTTCAATGGTTAACGAGAATAATGATCGCTTGGTCATGGTCTTTACAGGTCAGGGAGCGCAATGGCAAGGTTGTGGAAGGGAGCTTTATGATGCAAACCCCGTTTTCAGGCGAGTAATTGATACTATTGATGATTTGTGGAAAACCCATTCGAGTTTTTCCCTTCGTGATGCCTGTTTCAATGCCAAACAATCTCATCTTGATGAGTGCAAGCTGGCACAACCTGTGACTTTCATGGTGCAATGTTCCATTCTGGAATTGCTCAAGACTTGGGGAGTTTATCCTGACTGTGTCATCGGACACAGTTCTGGTGAGGTAGCTGCGGCCTATGCAACCGGTGCCTTGTCCCTTGAAGATGCAACCCATCTGGCCTATGTACGCTCGACTTTGCAGCAACGAACAGCCCATTCAGGTCGCTTGCTGGCAATCAGTCTTGACCTTGGAGGGGTCGAAGCGTTACTCAACGAGATGGATGTTGCTTTCGACCCCGAGGGTAATGGATCACTGACAGTCGATATTGCATGCGAAAATTCACCTGCAAATACGGTTATCTGTGGTGTGGAGTCAAACTTGCGCCCCATCATGGACGAACTTGACTCACGAAATGTCCAGCATGGCCTCTTGCCAGGTAATATTGCATTCCATTCAAAGGCCATGGATGAAATTAAAAAAGATGTATTGGATCAATTATCGTTTCTTGACAAGCGATCATTCAAATTCGATTTACCCATGATATCGTCGGTAACTGGTGAAGTTGCAACCACGTTAAACAGTGGATACTGGTGGTCCAACATACGCGAGAAAGTTCGATTTTCTGCAGCTATGGCCTCAGCTGTTGGAATGTATGATCCAAGTTGTGTACTTGAAATTGCTCCTCATTCTTCCCTGCAGCCAGTCATTTCCCAATGTCTAGGTGCTACACGTCATCAGGTCGAATCCATCCCTTCTTTTGAAAGGGATAGTGATTCCCGTATTGACTTTGGTCGGATGTTAGGAGGCCTCTACATGGCAGGTATAAATCTTGATTTTGATGCACAGTATCCAAGACCCAAACCCTTAACGGCACATCTTCCACCCTATCCTCTGGCAGACATACGACACATTGACCGATTCAAAGATGAAGATTTTACCCTCAAACGAGGTCCTTCTGTCGATGGACCGCTGGTGGGTCGCCGCATCCAATGTGATCACCCCTTGTTCGAGAACCAGCTATCAAGCAGGAATTTACCATGGCTTTTGGACCACAAAGCCCATGGTGTTGCAATCATGCCAGCAGCTGGCTATATCGAGTTGATACTTGAAGCAATCGGAGGCAGGCCGGCATTCTTTGAGATGGTTGAATTTCTTCAACCCTGTCCTATTCCTGATACTCCTGTTCGTTTGCTTACTCAACTGTTACCAATTGATGAAGTTGATGACGAGTTTGAATTCACAATTTCAACCATGTCTTTTGAACCTGATGCCAATAGCATCGTACACTGCCGGGGCAATGTTAAATTGATTGACCCTCAACCCCTCGAAGAGACCAAGATGAATCTTGCTGAAGTTGATCTTACACAATTCGATTCATGTCCCTACCCTACTGGAGAAGAATTTTATGGGCGTTCATCAGCAATCTTGGGCGATGCCTTTGAATATGGTCCTAATTTCCAGAGTGTAAAAAAAGTGCTGGCACAGGGACGCGATGGAAGGTTGTTAATTGATATTGAAGTAGATAAGGATTTTTGGACACTTGGTCGGGAAGAAGGGTTTGTGTTTCCCCCCAACCAGTTGGATGGAGGGTTGCAATCCCTACTACACAACCTGATGAATTGCATTGATATATTCTCAATGCCCAAGCGCATTGAGCGAGTTACATTCCTAACCCCTCCTACATCCCCCGGCATGAGATGTGTGGCTGATTTGCCCTGGGATAATCCAATCCATATTGATTCATTTGGTGACAGGACCGTACTGATGGGTGAGAATTCCAGTGGACGGCTTAGTTTCTATGATGGTGCCACGGGTAAACTCGCACTGTATATTGATAATTATTCAAGTTCCAAAACCCTCAAGCACCTTTCCGATCTCGAATCAAACAAACACCAGGTTGTCTGGCAGAAAAAATTCATGACGACAATTATACAGCCTGAACAATTGGATGATGGCAGGATATCATATGAATCACTGTATGCATCCCTATTGGGAAAAGTTCCTGTAAGAAATTGTCGGATTGTCGAATTTGCTGGTCAGAAGAGCCCTGAAAAAACAATATTTAATAAATTCAGGGAGTGTATGAACAAGGTCAATTCCGCCAGCGAATATTGGCTGATCGGAGACAATGAATCATGCACCAACGAGCTGTTTAATGCCTTGGAAAGTAGAAAAATCGTAGTCCGCTTCCAACATCTTGAGCAGGAAAATATGAACGGGATTGATCTTTCCCGGGGTTTACTGAGTCAACATGCTGCTGACCTGATTATTGTTGATCTTGAAAAAGGGAGAGTTGAAGATAATTCATGGCAGTTTTGGGAGAAGATAACAACACCGGGCGGATTGGTTTTGTTGATTAATCCACCCCGTGGTGTCTCTTCTGTCCAAGGATGGACCCTAGTTGGCAAATACAGCGATGCAGTCTTGCTGAGAGTTCCCGTATTACAACCCTCTAAGGTTTGTCTGGACAAAAAACCTGGAGTTCAGTGGGTCTTCGGAGAATCAGACAGCCTTGCAAGAAGTTGGTCAGATATCCAGGTTGGTAGCTACCCCATGCAGTTGGATGTCTGGAATCACGAGGAAAGATTCAAGGAAGTTGACTGGTTGACTGCACCGGATCTGGAAGAAGTAGATATTTTCTGTGACAACAATATTCATGACCTGACAGGAGCAAAGTTTGTCAGTTGGTTGATTGATTTCGTCAATGCACTTGTAAAGCATCGAGCCGGCAGTGTATCTGAAACATGCCGATTGACCGTTATCACCAGCAAGGCTGCGATGCAGGTCGAGGATTTACGCGGATGTGCGGTTTGGGGTGCAATACGGAGTATGGCTGCCGAAGTCATTTCAGAAGCGATGATTGACTTTCGCCTAGTGGATATCGGTGATCAAGAAGATTTGAACTGTCTGGCATGGCTCAAGAGCGTTAGTCTCCGTGAACGTGAGGTTGCAATTCGCAACGAGCAGCCATGGGTACCGCGATTTGTTGGTATCAAGCAGGATGAAGCATTGGTTCCTGTCAATGAAGATTCCACCTACAAGTTGCTTGTGAAACAACCCGGCCAGTTAAGCGGGTTGCGGATTGAGACTGTAACACACAATGACCCCGGACCAGATGATCTGGCGATAGAGATCAAGGCTATAGGACTTAATTTCCGTGATATTATGGTAATCCTGGACATGCTACCCCCAATGGGTTATGAACGTTCTGCCATTGGACAGGATATCGGTATGGAGGCAAGTGGCACAGTCATTGGGAAAGGAGACAATGTCACAGAGTTCAGTATAGGCGATCCGGTTGTTGTGATGCATGGAGGATGTATCGGCAATCGTATAATTGTCAACAGGAATCATGTTTTTCCCAAACCGGATACCTTGACCATGAATGAAGCAGCAGCATCACTTTCCGTGTATATCACGGCATATTATGCATTGATTCATCTGGCCCGTCTCCGCAAGGGAATGCGGGTACTTATACATTCTGCCATGGGAGGAGTAGGTCAGGCTGCAATGCAATTGGCACAACATGTTGGTGCAGAAATCTACACGACGGCTGGAACGGATGAGAAGAGATCAAGACTCATGGCAATGGGTGCCAAGGGTGCTTTTGATTCACACAGTCATGACTGGTATGATTCATTAATGGCTACTACCAATGGAGAGGGTGTTGATGTCGTTCTCAATTCCCTAGCCGGGCGTCATATAAAACTTTGTCTGAAATCCTTGCGACCGGGCGGCTGGCATTGTGAAATAGGCAAGATTGATATTTATGCAGACAGCAATCTCGGTATGAGGGTTATTAGAAAAAACGTGCGTTTTGCAACCATCGACATGGATCGTCTTATGCTGGATGATCCATTATTCTCTCGCTCTTTGTGCATGTCATGTCTGGACCTTCTTGGACAAGGCTATGTCAAACCCTTGCAGGTAAGTACATATTCGTTAGCGGAGTATGAGACAGCTATGCGTAAAATGATTTCGGGACAACATCAGGGCAAGTTGTTGCTTGTTGCTCCTGACAGGAACGAACAATACGACATGGCAATCGCTGACCGAAGGCTATTCCTTGATCCAGAGTCCACATATCTGGTTACCGGAGGTATGGGAGGATTTGGTCTGAACGTTTTGACTTACCTCACTCGTGTGGGTGCACGCCATATCACACTCATGGATCGTGATCCGAATCGCCTTCGTGATTTTAAATGGATTTACCGCAATTCCAATTTGAACCTAATGGACGAAGAAGTTGACATTGATATACTCCATGGCGACGTGCAGTCTATGGAAGATGTACAACGTTGTATGGACGAGTGCAAATTACCGATTAAGGGAATTTTTCATCTGGCTGGGATGCTTGATGATCGTTCAATGACAGAAATGACAGCAGAATCAGTTGATAAGGTTTTTGCACCAAAGGCTTTGGGAGCACTCAATCTGCACAAGGCAAGTTTACACCTTTCACTTGATTATTTCGTAATGCTGTCCTCGACATCCTCGACTTTGGGTAATCCGGGCCAAGTGAATTACAGTGCAGCAAGTGCTTTTCTAGATGGTCTTGCCTCATTCCGACAACGCAGTGGTTTGCCAGCACTTGCATTTAATATGGCTGCAGTTGCAGAAGTAGGTATGGCTTCAAGAAATCCTCACGTTCTGAGGATTATGCGAGCTGCTGGTACACCACCGATCAGTTGTAAATTTGCTCTGTACAATCTTGATTATGCACTCAGATGTATGCCGGATAGTGATCATCTTGTCACTGCCTTATTCAAGAATGTGCCATGGACTTTCAATTCACCTGATTACATGCGCTTGGGTTACCTAATATCAAACCAGAGGTTTTTTGAGGATAACACTAGCAAGCAACTTTCTGTTGCATCCGTGGTCAAACAAATCATGGAAAAGGTCGCTGAGTTGTGTGGTAATGATGAAGGGGCCCCTGATGAGCCGTTATCGGCTTACGGCATGAATTCAATTTCTGTTGCTGAACTTGGCGCCTTTCTTCAGGGAGAATTCAACGTCCAGGTCAGTGC
>WTGT01000090.1 GCA_011523445.1 Paracoccaceae bacterium | reverse complement strand
TATTACAACTGCGGGTGCTGCCAATGGCAAATTTGATTTCATGGACGTTTTGGCCGATGGATATCAAGCTGGCGGTGGCAAAAACATTGAGGAAATGTTTCCCAGTGAAGGGAAAGTACATACCCTTTATCCCTTTCGACCAAACCAAACCGGAACAGATCGAATTTGGGTGGATTATTTTAATGATGTTACCCTCGCCGATGTTGAACATGTCTTTGATGAAGGTTACTCCGAAGTTGAACATCTCAAGAGGTATACAACCCTGGGAATGGCAGTAGATCAGGGGAAAACCTCCAATCTGGCCGGAATTTTTCTCCTTTCAAATCTTTCGGGTGATTCAATAGAAGCTATTGGAACAACCACATTTAGACCGCCATATGTACCTGTACCACTCAGTATCATTACTGGTCAAAGACATGGTGCCAAGTTCAATCCCCTGAAACGTTTGGAACTGGAACCTTTTCACCGTAACCTTGGTGCGGAATTTCGAGAATATGGCGGTTGGTTGCGACCTTCAAAATATGTGGAGGGAGACGAGATTGAGGCTGCCAGAACAGAGGCCAGAATTACCAGGGAAAAGGTTGTATTGTTCGATGCATCCCCTCTTGGTAAAATCGAGGTCATCGGACCTGATGCCGGCAAGCTGTTGGACTATTGTTTTTATATACCGGTTTCAAATCTGAAGCCTGGTAAAATCAGGTATAATTTCATGCTGACAGAAGGAGGCATCATATTGGACGATGGGATTATCCTGAAATTGGACGACAATCGTTATATCGTATCAGCTTCCAGCTCACATGTCGAAGTTATCAGACTCAATCTGGAGGAAGCCAGGCAGGACAGGTTTGGTGATTCAATTTTGGCGATTCATGACACAACACATAACTGGGCAACCCTAACGGTAGCCGGCCCCATGGCTTCCGAAGCACTTAAACTATCAGACCTGCCGGATTATTCCCGGATTGAAGCCCTGCCTCATATGTCAGTTTTTGAAACTGCTTCTGACGATTTGCATTACAGAATTGCCAGGGTCAGTTTCACAGGTGAACAATCCTATGAGATTTCTGTACCGGCTGGTCATGTAGGGAACTTGCTAGAAGAGCTATATCCTGTTGTAAAAAACATGGGTGGTACCTTTATCGGTGTTGAAGCCTCCGCCCTGTTGAGGGCTGAAAAGGGTTATATACTGGTTGGCAAGGATACCGATGGATTAACCATGCCTCAGGATTTGGGTATTTCTGGCCCGATGAACAGACGTAAGGATGAATTTCTGGGCAAGAGATCGCTCTTTTCAATCGAGGGAAAAAGAACCGACCGCAGACAGCTGGTTGGAATCAAGGTTGATCCTGATCATCCCGTTCTTCCAACAGGTGCCCATCTTGTACCCGCAGCAGGTCCACGACGATCACTAGGGTTCATCACATCTAGTTACTTTAGTCCCAACCTCAATCAGCCAATTGCCCTGGCGCTCTGCGAGAATGGTTTGGCAAGTATGGGGCAAGAGGTCGGAATATTCAACAAGGACAAGGTATATCAAGGTGAGATTTGTTCACCCTGCTTTTTTGACATTGATGGAGAACGGCTCAATGGATGAGAAGCAATGGGAATGGCGTGATTTCAAAGAGGGAGAAATCTTCTCCAAGGAGGGACTTAGGGTAACCTTGATGCCCCCGAGGGGAAATCTCCTGCTATCAGGAAATCTGCCCAAGGCTTTCAGTTATCTTGACCTAGATGTTCCCATGCTGGGTATGGATGGAATTGCCAAGGATGATTTTGCCCTGCTAACTGGTATGAACAAGTGCTTGCTGTCTACACGGGAAAGAATTGAAGTGGTGAATGGCTGGTTCGAAGAGGGATTCATGATCTCTTCTGCCGACTTTCAGTGGAAACAACTGCACCTTGAGGGTTCTGCCACAAGCATGGTACTAGCACAAGGTATCATGCATGAATTGACCTCAAGATCCTGTATCACAATGGTCTTTGGTAAGGTCTCCCTGGTTGTACAATCGGAATCCGGTTATTTTCTTTTTGTCGATTCCCCCTATCTGCAATATTTCATCGACTGTCTTGACTCATGCGACCTAATCGAGGACGGAAACAATCCCTTATTGAGTTGCACTACCTGATCATGATCTTTGTATTACTTCGAAAAAGAGCTTTGATATCGCCTGCCAGCAATCTCAATCGACATCATGTAATGGACAAGGGAATTTGAGACGTGCAGAACTATTCTGAATTTCCCAAACTCACCTTAGTTACCGGTGGTATTTCATCCGGTAAATCCCTTTGGGTTGAAGATTTTGTCAAACGGGCAAGCAAACGTAAAACATATTTGGCTACTGCAATGCCACTGGACGATGAGCTCAATGAAAAAATCAGGCAACACCAGGAAAGAAGAGGTAAAAACTGGCAATTGCTGGAGGACCCTTTTACTGATGGCAGCGTTTTTCTGAAGTTTGGCGAGGGTGACATTATTCTGTTTGAATGCATGTCTACATGGTTGGGGAATCTACTGTACAAAAAGGTTGACCTTGAAGTTCACCTCAACAATTTTCTGGCAAACCTGACTGCTTCCAAAGCCAATATAGTGGTTGTGTCCGTAGAATCGGGTAGTGGTGTCATTCCCATGGATAAAACTACCCGGACCTTTGTCAAGGAAATCGGTACCCTGAACCGGAGAATTGCCGGAATATCCGACTTGGCCATTCTGATAACAGCAGGGCTTCCCTTGGTAATCAAAGGCCATTTACCCTCATGAACAGAAGCTTTTACTGGGTTCGCCATGCCGCAACCAATGCCAGGGGTTTGTACGGTTGGACTGATGTTGAAGTGGATCTGTCCGATAAACAAAACCTGTCATGGCTCAATGAAACCCTGCCCGGCGAAGCCATTATCATTGCCTCTGATTTAAAAAGAGCCAGTCGGACCGCCGATGCAATTCAAGGAAGTCGAACAAGATTACCTGATGAAAGAAATCTAAGGGAATTGCATTTTGGAAGATGGGAAGGAAAAACCCCTCAGGAAGTTTCCGAGGTTGACAGGGTTCTGTCAATTGATTTCTGGGAAAAACCCGGCGATATCAAGGCACCTGATGGAGAAAGTTGGAATGATCTTTCTCACCGAGTCAATGAGGTTGTGGATAAAATTACCCGACAATACCCTAAAAATGATTTGATTTTTGTAGCACATTACGCAGTTATCTTGACCCAGATTCAACGTGTATTGGGTGTTTCCACCCTTCAGGTATTGCATCGAAGAATCCACAATCTATCCCTCACGAAGATAACTGAGCGAAACAACAAATTGGAACTTGATTTCAGTAACAAACTCTCTGAATAAACCCAAGGGCTTAGTTTTGTGGTTGGATTTTATCCAGAATGGAATCCCAGATCAAACCGGCAACGTTTACCCCATCGAATCGCTCCAATTCGACCATACCCGTCGGGGAGGTCATATTGATTTCGGTTAACTTGTTGCCAATGATGTCTATCCCGGTAAAGATCAATCCATTTTCGGACAATACGTTCTCAATCCTGGAACAAATCAGATAATCATTTTCCGTGAGCTTGCATGGATTGGCAGTACCACCAACATGTAAATTTGAGCGTGTTTCACCTTTCTGTGGTATGCGGTTGATCGCACCAACCGGTTTTCCGTCAACCAGAATAACCCGCTTGTCACCCTCCGAAATTGCTGGCAGATACTCCTGGACAATTATCGGTTCCCTGCTGCTTTGGAAAAACATCTCACAGAGTGAATTCAAATTCCCGTCATTGGTAGCAATTTTAAAAATACCCGCTCCTCCGTTTCCAAAAAGGGGCTTGATAATCACATCACCATGGTTGTCCCTGAACTTCCTTACCTCTGAAATATTCCTTGTTATCAGGGTTGCCGGTATAATGTCGGGAAAATTGAGTACGATAAGTTTTTCAGGAAAATTCCTGACCCAGAAAGGATTATTCACAATCAGGGTATCATCCATTATCAGTTCCAATAGATGGGTCGTTGTAATATATGACATGTCAAAGGGTGGATCCTGGCGAAGCCAAACCACATCAAGGTCCCTGAGGTTTATTTCCCTCTTTTGACCCAATCCATAATAGTTGGTACTGTCCTTGCTGACTTGCAGGGAATGCCCCTCGGCAATCACATCCCCTTCCCGATAATACAAATCGGTTGGAAGATAATAGAACAACTCATATCCCCTGCTTTGAGCCTCAAGGGCCAGCCGAAAACTACTGTCTCCATGAATATCTATGGATCCGATATGATCCATCTGAAAAGCAACTTTAATCGTCATTTATCAAGATCCATTTTTCTGGTGCGATTGACATGAGCTTTGTTATTATTTCATGTCACAACAATATCTACTTATTTTCCCGATTGGCGGAAAGTTTCAAAGCCAAACTATAAACTTCCTTACGGGGCAAATTAAACATTCCGGAAATTTCTGAAACAGCATCCTTTACACTTTTGTTCCTTAATGCTTGTGAAAGGAGATCTGTAATATCCATTTCAGGTTTCCCAGTCCTGTCTCGTTCGATAACAATTACCATTTCACCCTTAACCTTTTCCTGCATGAAGTGTTTTTTCAGGTCACCAAGTGAACCTCTCTTAACCTCTTCAAACCTTTTTGTCATCTCGCGACAAATGGAAGCCATTCTTTCCTTACCTAGAACATCCTGCATATCTGCAAGTGAACTTTCCAATCTGTTGGGTGATTCAAACACGATTAACGTGGCTTGCACAAATCTGTATTCTTCAAGGACCTTTTTCCTTGCACCTCTCGCTTGAGGAAGAAAACCCAAATAGACAAACCTGTCTGGTTCAATTCCAGATACGGTAAGTGCTGCAAGCATTGCCGATGGGCCCGGAACCGGTATTATATTAATCTCCTTTTCAATCGCCCCCTTGACCAACTTGAAACCGGGATCGGAAACCAATGGAGTGCCCGCCTCCGAAACCAGGGCCATGCTTTTACCGGCTTCCAGAGATCTCATAATGGATTCAAAGCGTTTTGGCTTGCTGAAATCATGATAGGACATGATATCGCCCAAAGGTCTTGAAATAGCATGAATTGTCAGTAATCGCTTCAAGGTACGAGTATCTTCTGCGATCAACATTTCGGCTTCCTTCAGAACATCCAGTGCCCTGAGTGTTATATCCCTAGCATTTCCGATTGGGGTGGATACAAGATATAATCCGCTAGGCAATGTGTTCATAAAATTCACCAGTGAAGGAATTAGGAATTATCTAACCAAAAATCAAAGTAAACTATCTTATCAATAAACATCAAGGAAGGTGTTGCTCAAATTGTCAACCATACTTTCCGAGGGTTAAATTATGACAAAATCTAATTACATTGTAGATAGCCGGTTTAATCCATTTTTTGATCCCACGGCATAATCATCAATTCCGTTAGAGTAGGAAAAATGCAGGAACTTACCACAAGATTGCGAATGTTTTTTTCGCTTTCATTGCTAACCATCATTTTGTTTGGTTGTGTTCAAACCGAAGTTCCCGATGATCCCGTTCCAAAAGTTCAAACAAACAACACCCCGACCAAGGTTGCCCTATTGATTCCCCTCACTTCGGAAGATCAGGGTATAGATCAACTTGCGATGAATCTTGAAAAAAGTGCACAACTTGCCTTAACAAAAATTGAATCATCTTCCCTAGAACTGACCACTTATGATACCCAGGGGACACCTGAAGGAGCTTTTCAGGCTGCAAGCAGGGCCATTGGAGATGGTAATAGTGTCATTCTTGGCCCCTTGTTCTCTGATTCAACTAGAGCCATAGCACCGTTGGTTAACATCCGTGGAGTACCAGTTTTAAGTTTTTCAAACGATGCCATGGTGGCCGGTGGAAATATATTCATCCTAGGTCAATCATTTGAAGATTCCGCCAACAGGATGGTGCAATATGTCAGTTCTCAGGGTAAGGTCAACGGCATAATCGTCAGTTCAGACTCCCGTTCCGATTCCAGGGGCATGGATGCGTTGATGGAAGCAACTACAAATGCCGGATTCGAGATCATCCAAACAATCAGTTATGAACTCTCCCAACCGGGAAGTTTGAATGCCGTCGAAGAAATAGTATTGGCTGTAGAAACCTTTGAACCTGAGGTCATATTCCTGACCGGTAATACTGCAGGTGCCGTTACACTCATTGCCGAACTGCTAAATGAACGGAATATTCCCGAGGATATAATCCTTGTTGGTATAGAAAGATGGGATATTCCTGAAGTGGCACTTTCAGTAAAGGGGCTGCAGGGATCTATTTTCCCGATACCGGATCCTAATCAAAGTACCAT